>DATKHW010000044.1:0-12997 GCA_035546275.1 Gemmataceae bacterium | reverse complement strand
TCGACTCGTCGATCATCAGGATGTTGATCGAGTTGAGGTTGAAGCCGTTGATCGTGGTGATCTGCACTGGCGTGTCGCCGGCCGCGGTGATGGGCGTGGCCGGGTTGGTGTCCCCCGAGTTGTAGTCGGTGTAGTACCCGACCTTGAGCCCGCCTGCGCTGCCAGTGATGGCGCCCAGGGCGCCGTGGCTGTTGGTGACGTCCTGGGCCGTAGCCACGCTGCCGTTGGGATGCGTGTCGAACGAGGCGTTGTCCGTCAGCACCAGGTTGAACTGGCCGGTGGTCCCCGTCACCTCGATGATGTAGGTTCCCGCCGACGTGATGGCGTAGTTGCTGATCACCTGACTGAGGTTGGTCGAGCCGGCGACGCCGCTGGCCAAGAGCGTGCCGCCGGAGGTGAGCAGCTGAATGGTCGCGCCGCTGCCAGCCAGCTCCTTCATGCCGATCGTGATATTGTCGCCCGCCGCCGCCGCGAACTTGTAGTAGTCAGAGCTGGTTACGAAAGTGGCGCCATACGCCAGCATGTTCGGGGCGTAGATCGTCGTCATCGCCGTCTTGGGCGGGTTGTTGCCGGCGCCGTCCAGGTAGAAGTCGAGCGGGATGGTGGCGTAGTAGACCCGACCGCTGCCCAGGCTGTAGGACAGGGCGGCGACGTTCGCGGTGTTCGGCCCGTTGCTCATGAAGTCGGTCGCGCCGGCCGGCTGCGACGCGGCGGTGACGTAGCCGTGAGAGGAGAAGTTGCCGCCGGACATGTTGGCGGTGGTGAGCGTCCCGAAGGGGCCGTTGATCAGCGACGAGGCGCCGGGCGGGATGACCTCGAGGTCGGAGGTGAAATTGTTGACGGTGACCGCGCCGGGGTCGCCGAAAAGGAAGGGGTTCGGGTTGGCGCCGATCTGACCGGCGCTGCGATCGTTGGTGACGACCACGCCGCCGGCCTGGACCCAGGCCTGGATGGCCGGCAGCGCCGCCGTCAGGTCGGCGGAAGCCGTTCCGTTGTTCGACTCGTCGATCATCAGGATGTTGATCGAGTTGAGGTTGAAGCCGTTGATCGTGGTGATCTGCACTGGCGTGTCGCCGGCCGCGGTGATGGGCGTGGCCGGGTTGGTGTCGCCCGTGTTGTAGTCGGTGTAGTAGCCCACCTTGACCCCGGCGCTGGCGCCGATCAGGCCGCCGACTACGTCGGCGCGGGTGGCCGAGCCGAGGCCGTTGGTCAGGGTTTCAAAGGAGTTCGTGAGATCCTGCGCTGACGCCAGCGTGTTGTTGCTGGGGCCGCCGTTGCTCCCGCTGTCGATGGCGGCGTTGAGGTAGACCTGGATGCTGTAATTGCCGGTCGTGTTCGACGCCCCGCCGACGGTGATTGTGTAGGCGCCGCCCGCCGCCGAATATACCTGCTGCAGCGCCGGCTGGCCGGCCGCGCTGGCAGTTGCGCCGCCGGCCGTTGGGCCGGAGATGTTGAAGGTCGGCTTCAAGCCCGGGCTGGTCGGCGTGACCACGGCCGACAGCGTCTGGCCCGCGTTGATTGAGAACGTAAAGGTGTTGGTGGCGCCCGCGGCAGCAATGTCGCCGCTGGACATTCCCTGGTAGACCAGCGAGCCAAGCGGATTGACGGCGGCGAACGAGAGTGCGGTCGGCTGATAATTGAACTGCGTCGGCGCCGAGGCGATGCCGTTGGCGATGACCGTCAAGCTGTACTGTCCGAACGGCAGGCCAGCGGGCAGCGTGAACTGCGTCGTCTCCGGCGTGGCGCCGGTCGCCACCCCGGTGCTGCTCCAGTTGGAAGTGCGCGCGTAGTAGACCTTGCCGCCGGCGCTGAGCTGGACGATCGGGTAATTCGTGGCGTTCGACACGTCGTCGCCGTAGCTGGAGCCCTCGGAGATGCCGTTGAACTGCGTTCCGGTGAGGGTGTAGGCCCCAGCGCCGTTGGCGACCACGGACGAGATCGTCGGTTGCGACCCCGGGGTCGGTCCGGCGGGGGGCGTGTACTCCCACAGCTGGTTCGTCCCGTCGCCGAGCAGCAGGTCCCCGTTCGGCAGCATCACCATCCGGTCAATAAAGCTCGACGTGCCATTGAGGCGGCTGGTGAGAGCGGCGGGCAGGGTCATCTGCGTGATTGTGTTAGCGACCGGGTCGTAGTCGAACAGCTGCGTCGGTGCGTTAAACAGCGGCACGTCGGCGGCGAAGATGACGTGGCCGTCAGGCAGGATCGCGGCGGGGGCGTCGTCGGCGCCGTGGCCGCCCGGGATCGTCGGTCCGGCGATCCATGTGTTGGTCGTGGGGTTGTAGATCGCCGTGTTGCTGTTCCCGCCGATCTGGAAGACGTTGCCGTTGGGAAGCAGCAGCGCGGGCCCCAGTTCGTCGCCGACCCCGTTGCTGCTCAGCGACACGGGGACCGTCCCGGCGTCCACCCACGCGCCGGTGGAAGGGATGTAGCGCTGGGCGTGGCCGGGCGTCGTGTTGAGGCTGGCGAAGATGTCGTAGGACAAGATGCTGCCGTCGGGCAGCTTGACCCAGGCTTCCTCGTCGCTCCGGTCGCCGAGCAGTTTGGTCCCGGTCGGGCTCCAGGAGTTCAAGGTTGGATTGTAGATGTACGTCTGCGGGCCGCTGACGTAGCCGGCCAGGACATTCCCATTGGGGAGCACTTCCACCGGGTCGTCCGCGAAGTCGCTCTGGGGGAAGCTCGCGGCCGGCGTCCAGGTGTTGGCGACCGGGTTATAGATCTCGGCCGTGTTGTCCACGCCGGAGTTGAACTGCGTGGCGAGGACCCCGGTGTATTCGCCGCCGACGACGAAGACGTCGCCATTGGGCAGCACAGCTGAGCCGTCGTAGAGCCGGCCGATGCTCATCGACTTCAGTTGCGACCACGTGCCGTTGATGAAGCTGCCCGTGGAGTCGGGCGTCAGGTTGTACCACGTGGGGACCGAATCCCCACCTTGCACCATGACGGAACCGTTGCTCAGCAGCATCATGGTTCCGACGGTGCGCCCGAACTGTCCGGGCACGGAGGGCGCCTGGTTGGTAAGCGGCGTCCACGTGCCAGCGCTGAGCAGATGGCGATCTTCGAGCAATTCCAGGGCGGGCCGGGTTGACTGGGAACGGACCTTCCTTGAGGCCGCCTTGCGACGGCTGGTGCGCTGGTGAAACAAGGTGTCTTTCTCCGGATCGAAGGATCGATGCGAGTGCGAGCGCCGCGTCCGTGGACGGCTACGCCGCCGTCCTGCAGCGCTCTGGGGGAAGTCCTTCTTCTACCGTTCCGAATGATCACCCCGGGCGCGCAGAAGCGCTCGGGGCGCATCGCCGTGGTTTCATTCCTGATGCGGATGGCCTGGCCTCCCTGGCCCGGCCGTCGAGGGATCCCGTAGCGAGTGGGGGAACTCGGAAAGGAATCTTCCCGTGAGGAGAACAACCGACCCGTGTGGCCCGGCATCTCCGGCGGGCGCCTCTTCGACAACACAAGAGGATACCTAGGCAACTTGGAAAAGCAAGCATGTTTTCAAATTATTCTGGTCTGCTCACGTGGGCGTTACTCCGCCTTGACCTGTCCGCGGCCCAACGGTAGAACCCATCGCTCGCAAGAGGCGACATCGGGCGGAGAGGTTCCATTCCGACAGTATCTCAGCCAGCGCGGCGGCGGGACCGCGGCTGTCGGGCGTCTCGAACGAGGAGAACGGAACGTGAAGAGGAAATGGATCATTGCCACGGTCGGCGTGGCGACCGCGGCGGCGCTGGTTTACGTCGGGACGCTGTGGGCGCAGCAGCCGGCCGCCCCGGCCGCGCCGCACACGGCCGCGGCGCCGCGCACCAAAGTCGCGCTGCTCAACCTCACCTACGTCATTTCCTACTACGACAAGTACAAGGCTTACAAGGACGATATGAAAAAGCAGGCGCAGCCTTACGAAGACCGCATCAAGGCCTTGCAAGCCGACATGGAGAGCCTGCGGAAGCAGGTGACCGATCCGCAGCATCCGCTCGATGAGCAAGGGCGCCAGGCGGCCGAAAAGAAGATGAAGGACGACCAACGCGGCGCCGAGGACATCAACACCGAGGCCAAGGCGAAGCTCGCCAAGGAGGCGGCCGATCAGATGGTCCTGCTGTACCAGGAAGTGCAGGCGGCCGCCGGCAGCTACGCCGCCGCCCACGACTTCGACATGGTGTTGCAGTACAACGAGCCGCTGGAACCCAAGGACTACTACAGCCCGGCCAACATCGAGCGCAAAATGGGCGCCAGCGCCATGATTCCGCTGTACTACTCGCCCGGCATGGAAATCAGCCGGGACGTGCTGGGCATGCTCAACGCCAAGTACCACCAGATGAGCGCCGCGCCGGCGGCCGGCGCGCCGGCGGCGCCGGGCATGTGACGTTGAAGCGACGAGCCGGAAGCGTCAGTGACGGCCCTCAACCGTCGGCGACGCTTCCGGCTCGTGCGGCGCGCCGTCCCTTCTCGGGACAACGGAGACGGATTGTGAAAAGGCTCAGCTACCGCTATCAGCGGACCCTGGCCGGCCCGGCCGAGGTCCGAGGCGTCGGCTTCCTGACCGGAGCGGCGGTGCGGATTCGCTTTCTGCCGGCGCCGGCCAACGCTGGCGTCGTCTTTGTCCGCACCGATCTGCGGCCGCGGGCCTATCTCCCGGCCCATGTCTCGCAAGTGACCGGCTCCAGCCGTCGCACCACGTTGGGCCGGCCGCCGGCCCAGATCGGGCTGGTCGAACATGTCCTCGCGGCCCTCGCCGGGCTGCGCATCGACAATTGCCACGTCGAACTTAACGCCCCGGAGCCGCCGGGCCTCGACGGTTCCGCGCGGGCTTTCGTGGACGCCCTGATTGAGGCCGGGACCTGCCTGCAAACGGCGCGACGGGCCGTTTATGCCGTGGACGAGTCGGTCGTCCTCACCGCCGGAGGCGCCAGTCTCGCTCTGCATCCGCCGACCAGCGACGGCCTGACCATCAGCTATTTCCTTGATTACGGCCTGGGTTCGTCCATCGGTCGGCAAGTGCATACGGCCGTCGTCACGCCGGGGCAGTTCGCCGAGAGCATCGCTCCGAGCCGCACGTTCATCCTCGAATCCGAGGCGGAGGAATTGCGGCGCCAAGGACTCGGCTCGCGGACGACGCCGGCTGACTTGCTGGTGTTCGGCCCGCGCGGCCCCATCGGCAACCGCCTGCGTTTCGCCAACGAGCCGGCCCGGCACAAGGTGCTGGACCTCGTCGGCGATCTGTCGCTGCTGGGCTTCGATCTGTGCGGCCACGTCACCGCCTACCGGTCGGGCCATCCGCTCAATGTCGCCCTGGCGCGGACCCTGCACGAGCGGCTGACCGCCTCATGCGGATGTGGGACGCCGTTGGCGGCGTGAAGGAGCGAGCATGAAGCGTCTGCGCATGGGCGTGGTCGGCGTCGGTCATCTGGGCAAGGAGCATGCCCGCATTCTGTCGAACCTGCCGGAAGTGGAGCTGGTGGGAGTCGCCGACCCGCATAACGCCCAAGCCGAAGCTGTCGCTCTCCGCTGCAACACGCGGCCCTATGCCGGCCATACGGCCCTCCTCTCGCTGGTGGATGCGGTGGTGATCGCCGCTCCGACCTTCGCCCATCATGGCGTCGCTTCCGATTTCCTGTCGCGCGGCGTCGCGGTGCTGGTCGAAAAGCCGCTGACCGCCGATCCCGCCCAGGCCGAAGAATTGGTCGCGCTGGCGGAGCGTTGCGGCGTGCTGCTCCAGGTCGGCCACATCGAGCGGTTCAACCCGGCTTTCGAGGCGATGCACCGCCTGCCCTTGCAGCCGAAGTACATCCACGCCGAGCGCTGCAGCGGCTTTTCCGGCCGATCAACTGACGTCGGCGTCGTTCACGATTTGATGATCCACGATTTGGATCTAATTCGCGCGCTGGTGCATTCGCGGGTGCGATCGGTCGAAGCGCTTGGAGCGGCTGTGCTGGGTGGTTGCGAGGACCTGGCCCAGGCGCGCATCACCTTCGCCGACGGCTGCGTGGCGGATGTGCGCGCCAGTCGGGTCCATCCGACGGCGGTGCGGCGGATGCAGGTGTGGGCGCCCGAGGGGTTCGTCGGCGCCGATCTGGCCGCGCGGAAACTGACGCTGACGCAGCCGGCCCTGCATTTGCGGCATGGTCGAATGGACTCGCGCCGCCTGGATACGGCGTCGGCGGCGTCGCTCAAGGCGGAGCTGTTCGGCCGGCACCTGCAAGTGCGCGAAGTGGAATGCACGGCGGTCGGCGATCAATTGACGCGCGAATTGCAGGAATTCGTGCAGTGCGTGCGATCGGGAAGCCGGCCGCGCGTGGACGGCAAGGCCGGGCGCGATGCGGTGGAGCTGGCCGGGCGCGTGCTGGAAGCGATGGCGGCGCATCGGTGGAACGGTACGGCGAACGGTCCCGTCGGGCCGTGGCAGCTGCCGACGCCGCTTGGGATGCTCTTCTCGGATGAGGCGCGCGAGGCGGCATGACGGTTATTTCACCTCGACCACCTCCACCTTCATCTTGCCCATGACCCGCGTTACGGCCGCCAACGGCGCCAGCGTTTGGGTGTCCGACCAGACGTGGTCCGTGATCTTGATGTGATCCGCCACGACGCCGCCCTCGCCCCAGACCGCGTCGATGCCCATCCACTGCCCCTTCGCCCACACTTCCGTCCACATGTGAAACGCCAGCACCGGCCCGCTGTCCGGGTCCTTGTCGTAGACCAATCCTAGCGCCGTCCGCGCCGGGATCTTGGCCGCCCGGCACATGGCCGCCGTCAGCATGGCGTTCTGCCGGCAGTCGCCGCGCAGGTCCTCCGCCGTCCGGCTGGCCGGGACGTAATCCACAGCCGTACTGAGCTTCATGTGTTCATGGACCCATTTCTCGATGCGTTGCGCCTTACGCCACGAATCGGTTTCATCGCTGATCGCCTCCGCCGCCAGCGCTTTGACCTTTTCGGCGCCGCTGTCGAGGAAGTAGGTGCCTTTCAGACACTCGTCGCCCGGCGCCTCTTCCTTCACGCCGGTCCGCGGCTCCCGCAGGGCGCGCACGTGCAATTCAAACGTCGGCCCTTCTGCTTTCTCCGCCGACTGCCGGGCGTCCTGCGCGAAAGCCGTGGCCGGGTCGTCTTCCCCTTTCAGCGTGATGCGATAGACGATTTCCTTCGCCCTTTCCGGATGGTCGATGGGCCGATCGAGCGAAATGAGGCTCTTGATGAGCAGATCGGGCAAAAGGGCCGGCGCGGCGCCTTCCTCCTCCGCCGCGGTCTGCGTCGTGCGAAAGACGGTGAATTTCCCCAGTCCCGCCTGATCGGTCTCCGACCGCACGACCTTACGGTCTGCGTCGAGCCACACCGTCATCGTCGGCAGCTGCAGCGGCTTGCCGCCCACCAGGACCTTGTCCGGGACGACCTCAGCCCGCAGCAGCTTCTTTTTGATGCGCTGCGCCGGGGGCACTCCACCGGGGGAGGACGTCCCCGGCGAACCGGGAGCTTTGACCTCCAGCATGTCCACTTCCTCCGGCTCCTTCACCGTCACGCGCACCGTCGTGGCCGCCTGAATGGTCGGCTCAAAGCTCAGATACGTGAACACGTCGCCGGGCTTCGCCTTCTTGTCGGCGAAGATGCGCTCTTGCGCCGCCAGGCCGATCACCGCATCGTCCCACGGCAACTTGCGCACCTCGTCGCCGGGCGAGGTTCGTACGACGAGTTGGCCGTCCTCGACGCGGCCGGTCTGCGTCAGCTTGTCCTTGCCGGCGAATTGCGTCAGCGAGACGCCGACCACTTTGCCGTCGGCCGTCTCCTCGTCGCCGGTTTCGACGCGCACCGTCACCACATTGCCCTCGCGCTTGACGCCGAGCTGCATGTCCTGTGTGCAGGAAAGCAACTTCTTGCCGTCGCGCTCCACTTCACGGACCGTAGTATGGAAATAGCCGGCCTTGGCGCCCTCGATGTAGACGGCGTCCCAGGTTTCTTGAGCCGATGGCGCCGGCGGCTCCGCCCGCAGCGGGCAGACGGCGATGAGGACGAGGCCGGTCCAGAGGAAAGCGCGTTTCATGGCGGCTCCGCGGCTGGATGGAGAGGGGCGACGTCGGGGTCACTCCCCCATCCTATGGGATCGGCGAGACGCAGCCGAGTCGGCGTCCGTTTAAGCCGGGAAGCGGCGCGCGGTCCATATTGACCTTGCGCCGCGCCTTTCCTTAGATTGAAACGATGAGATATTACGTTCGCAGGATCGGGCGCCGGGGCTGGAGGCGCCTGGGGGAGGCGTGGAGCCGATGACCACCGAAACCAAAGAAACGACCAACGACGCCGACGTCGATACGACGCCGACCTGGCTCGTCGACCTTTGGGAGAAGATCACCGACGGCGTCGCCCGCTTGGCCGAAGGCGTCGGAAAGCTCCTCACAGGGCTTATGGGCTCGAGCAACGAGCGCTATGTCCGGCAGATCGGCTACATCCGCCCCAACAAGCCCGGCGCTGAGCGCACCGTCGTTCCCGGCTCGCTCCTCGATCAAATCAACTCCCATGAGGAGAAAATGCACGCGCTCTCCGACGAAGAGTTGCGCGCGCTGACGCCGAAATACCGGGAACGCCTAGCCCAAGGCGCGACGCTTGACGACCTTCTGCCCGAGGCGTTCGCCGCTTGCCGCGAAGCCGCGCTGCGCACCAAGAACATGCGCCACTTTGACGTGCAGATGCTCGGCGGCGTCGTGCTGCACCGCGGCAATATCGCGGAAATGGTCACCGGCGAAGGCAAGACGCTGGTCGCCACGCTGCCGGCCTACCTCAACGCCCTGCAAGGCAAAGGCGTCCACATCGTCACGGTCAACGACTACCTGGCCCGGCGCGACTGCGAATGGATGACGCCGATTTATCGCGCCCTGGGCGTGTCGGCCGGCTTCATCCAGAGCGACATGGACCCCGTAGCCCGGCGCAAAGCCTACGACTGCGACATCACCTACGGCACCAACAGCGAGTACGGCTTCGACTACCTGCGCGACAACATGAAGCCGGCCCGCTGGGGCGATGCGGAGTTCGACCCGCACTACCACCAGTGCCAGAAGGCGCTCAACTACGCCATCATCGACGAGGTGGACAACATCCTCATCGACGAGGCCCGCACGCCGCTCATCATCAGCGGCCAGGCCTTCAGCGACGTGCGGCGCTACACCAAAGCCAACGAAATCGCCGTCCAGCTCACCGACCTGCAAAAAGGCCATCCCAACACGTATTTCGAAGTCAAGGAGAAGGAACACACCTGCCACTTGACCGACGAGGGCATCCGCAAGGCCGAGGAGCTGGCCGGCGTCGAGAGCTTCTACACGGCCGGCAACATGGAATGGCCGCACCTTATCGACAACGCCCTGAAGGCGCATCACCTTTACAAAAAGGACAAAAAATATGCGGTTATGCGCCATCCCGAGTCGAACGAGCTGAGCATTATCATCATCGACGAGTTCACCGGCCGTCTGATGATCGGCCGGCAGTGGTCCGACGGTCTGCACCAGGCGGTCGAGGCCAAGCACGCCAAGGACGGCGTGAAGATCAAGGAAGAGACGCAGACGCTTGCCACGGTCACGCTGCAGAACTTCTTCAAGCTCTACAAGAAGCTGGCCGGCATGACCGGCACGGCCCAGACCGAGGCCGACGAATTTTGGAAGATTTACAAGCTCGAAGTCATCTCCATTCCAACCAACAAGCCGCTTATCCGCGTCAACCATCCGGACGTGATCTACCGCAGCGAGAAGGAGAAGTGGAACGCGGCGGTGGAAGAGATCGAGACGGTCAACAAGTTCGACGTCCTGGAGATGAAGGAAGCCGCCAAGGACGAGTCGAAGGAGCGCGTCGGCACGGTCGGTAAGGAATATGAAACCGAGATCGAGTTCACGCCGCGGGGCGAGCGCGCGTCGCAGCGCATCCCACGCGACAAGATCGCCGTGATCCGCCGCAAGGGCCGGCCGATGCTGATCGGCACGACGGACGTGGACAAATCGCTGAAGCTGGCCGAAATGCTCAAGCGCCGCGGCATCAAGCACGAGCTGCTGAACGCCTTGCCGGAACACGCGGCCCGCGAGTCCGAGATCGTGGCGCAAGCCGGCCGGATCGGCTCTGTGACCATCGCCACGAACATGGCCGGCCGCGGCACCGACATCATCCTCGGCGGCAATCCGGAAACGATGGCGTGGGCCGTACTCAAGAACAAGTACGCCTCGCGGCTGGACGTGCCGGAGGACGAATGGAAGCATACGGTCGAGGACATTGAGCAGAAGGAGAAGATGAAGGAGCAGGGCCGCGTCGTGGCTGGGATGGGCGGCTTGCACATCATCGGCACGGAACGCCACGACGCCCGCCGCATCGACAACCAGCTTCGCGGCCGCGCCGGCCGGCAGGGCGATCCGGGCTCGAGCCGGTTCTACCTGTCGCTGGACGACGACCTGATGCGCATTTTCGCCCCCGAAATGGTGAAGCGGATTTGGACCTGGCTCGGCATGGAAGAGGGACAGGCCATCGAGGACAAGATGGTCTCCCGGCAAATCCAGAAGGCCCAAAAGAAGGTCGAGGAGCGCCACTTCGACAGCCGCAAGAACCTCCTCGAATACGACGAGGTGATGGACAAGCAGCGCAAGGACGTGTACGGCTTCCGGCAAGCGGTTCTGGACGGCGCCAACTGCAAGACCCGCATCCTGGATATGCTGGACAAACAAACGACGTTGAACGTCGAGCGTTGCCTGGATCCGGAGTATGGGGCGGAATGCTTCGCCGAGTTCGCGTCGCGACGGCTGGGCGTGGACTTCGACGGCGCCGATTTCTACCGGTGCGACTACGACATGGCGGAGCGGTCGGCCCATGAAAAAGCCGTGCGGGCCGTCGAGACGCGATTGCAAGAGGTGATCGACGAGAACCTCGGCGCCGAGGACCCCAAGGAGTGGAACTGGCAGGCGCTGGCCCACCAGGTCAACACGCAGTGGGGCCTGTCCACGAACGACCGTGAGCTGAAGAAGATCGGCAAGGACGGGCTTTCGGAATACATTCGCGACAAGGCGCTGGCAGCGACGGCGGCCATCGACCTGTCGGAAGGCAAGGATTTCCTGGAAGAGAATTGGGGCCGCAAAGCGATTTGCGACTGGTCGCGTCTGAAATTTAACATCAAGGCAGCCCCGGAGGAGTTGGTCGGCAAGACCGAGCAGCAGACGGTCGAGCTGATCCACGGCCGAGTGCTGGAGCTATACCGCCAGCGCGAGATCGCCTTTCCGGTGACGGCGGCGATGGCGCGGTTCATGTCGGATCGGCCGGCCCAGGGCGGCGGCCAGCGCTACAACCGCGAGGGCTTGTACCACTGGGCCACGCTGCGCTTCCCATCGGCGTCGTTCTCGGAGGACGACTTCCGCACGGAATCGAGGGCGCGGCTGCTGGAAAAGCTGATGGAAGCCAGCCGATCGTCGTACCCGACCAAGAGCCAGGAGGCGATCGACGCGGAGCTGGAAGAGGCGTTCAGCGGCACGAAAACGTCGGAAGCGGAGGACGCAAAGGAGCTGGCCGACTGGGCGAAGACGGAGTTGGGCCTGGAGGTCGCCGAGAAGGACCTGACCGGCGTGTCGCAGGAAAAGGCGCGAGACGTATTGTGGAACGCGTTCGACATGCGCTGTCGGCCGGAAATGCGGCGGATGGAACGCGCCCTGCTTCTCAACCATCTGGACCGGGCCTGGAAAGAGCATCTCTACACGATGGATCACCTGCGCTCGGGCGTCGGGCTATACGGATACGCGCAGGAAGATCCGAAGATCAAGTACAAGAAAGAGGGGCAAAAAGAGTTCAAGGCGATGTGGGAGGCGATGGAGGACAAGGTCACCGACACGGTCTTCCGCATCGAGGAGACCGAAGGGTTCCAGGAATCGGTGTGGGTGATCGGGGCGACGCGCCACGACGCGGCGCCGCGCATGACAGCCGGAGCGGCGGCGACGAATGGGGCGAGCGACAAGAAGCCGGAGCCGATCCGCAATCGCAAGGACAAGGTCGGCCGCAACGACCCGTGCCCGTGCGGCAGCGGCAAGAAGTACAAGAATTGCCACATGCGCGAGGCGACGGTATGACGACGGCGAGCGGCGCTCGCCCATTCCCAGGGAAAGGAATCCCATGCGCTGGCTGCTCGACGCCCTCTATCTGGCCGTTCTGACGATCCTGTCGCCGTGGCTGATTTACCGTTCCATTCGCACGGGCCGCTATCGCCGCGGTTTCGCCGCTAAGCTATTTGGACATTCACCCATCGCTTGCGTTTCCGGCTCGCACAGCCGACCCGTCTGGTTTCACGGCGTCAGCGTCGGCGAAATCCATCTTTTGCGACATGTCATCGCCGCTTTCCGGCGTCGCCGGCCTGATTTGCCCTGCGTCGTCTCCACGACGACCGACGCCGGCTGCGACGAAGCCCGCCGCTGCTTTCCAGACTTGCAGGTCTTCTTCTTCCCGTTCGATTTTTCCTGGGCGGTCCGCCGGGCGTTGCGGCGGATCGACCCCGCAATGGTCGTCCTGGCGGAGGGCGAGCTGTGGCCGAACTTCCTCCAGACGGCCCATCACCGAGGCATCCCCGTCGCCGTAATCAATGGCCGCATGAGTCCGCGCAGCGCCGCCCAGTACCGCCGATTGCGCTGGCTCACCGCGCCGCTGTTCCGCTGCATCGACCTCTACGCCGCCCAGACGGAGGAATACGCCGAAGCTGTGCGCTCTCTTGGGGCGGCGCCGAGCCATGTCCACGTCACCGGATCGGTGAAGTATGATGGAGCGGGCGGCGACCGGCATAATGCGCGCACGGAAACGCTGCGGCGGCTGCTGAACGTGGCGGCCGACGATCTCGTTTGGGTCGCCGGCAGCACGATGGCGCCGGAAGAAGAGATCGTCATTGGCGTCTATCAGCGAGCGCGCCAGCTGCATCCAAACCTGCGGCTGTTCCTGGCGCCGCGGCAGCCGGACCGCTTCGACGAGGCGGCGGAGGTGTTGCGGCTGTGGGCTGGTTTGACGTTCGTTCGACGCACTTCGCTGA
>DATKHW010000043.1:0-5516 GCA_035546275.1 Gemmataceae bacterium | reverse complement strand
GGCGGCAGGTTTCGCGCCTTGCCGCGGTGCGTGAGCAGCAGAGGCGCCGCGGCGTCGGCCAGGATGAACCCCGCCCGATCCGCAGGCACGGCCGGGTCGAGCGGCAAATACGCAGCCCCGGTCTTCAGCATCGCAAGGGCCGCGATCACGAACGAAGCCGATCGCTCCAGGAACAGGCCGACGCAAACTTCCGGCCCCGCGCCCGCCAGCCGCAGATACGCCGCCAGCTGGTTCGATTGGCGTTCCAGCTCCCCGTAGGTCAGACGGACAACCCCGTCGGCGACGGCGATGTGATGCGGCGCGACCGCGGCGTGGGACGCAATGCGGGCGCAAAGAGAAACGGCGGGACGTTTCGCCAAGCGAGTTTCTGGATCGGAGATTTGCTCGCACGGCGGGAGGTAGAAGCGCATGGTTGGAAGCGTCCCCCACGTTGGGGAGGGGTGTGCGGATGGACGGACTGGGGCCGGACGCCTCGCCAAGGACCCAGAGGGAGGTTCGCCGTCAGGTTGGGGAGCAAAGAGCAAACGCGATGCCGGCCGGTCCGGGGTCTCTAGTGACTTAGGAGTAGCACCAATGTTCGCCCGCGGCAAGGGCGTCGTTGTCGCCGCAAAGGCGCCCCGGAGCAAACAGGGTGAGCGCGGGGGTGTTAAGGAACGGCAACATCGGAAAAGAAATCTCACGCAAAGGCGCAAAGGCGCAAAGGGGCCAAGCGGCTCTTTGCGCCTTTGCGTCTTTGCGTGAGATTCTTCATTACAGATCGCCCGCCGACGCGGCGCCGAGGTCGGCGAAGAGCGAATCGACCGCAGGTCAGTTGATGTCGCCGGCCTCGTTGACTGCGCTGAAGAGGTCGTTGGCCTCGTTCCTCAGCGTGGAGTCGCCGTTGTAGAGCAGGCCGTTGACCGCCTGTTGATCCGCGGCCAGCAGCAGGTCCATCACGGTCAGGGTGGCGTTGTTGGCCACGCCGAAGGCGGCGCCGTCGGAGCCGACGTTGACGGTGGCCGTGCCCACGCCGTTGCCGCTGACAGTGAAGCCGTACTTCACCGCCGCCTCGGTCGGGTCGAGCGTGGCGTTGGTGATGTAGACCGACAGGGCGGTCGCCAGCACCTGGGCGTCCAGCTTCGGCCCCTTCTGGCTGAACAGGCTCTGGAAGAAGGCGGCCACCTGGGCGTTGGTGAAGTAACTGCCGTCCGGGTTGACCAAGGAGTGGGCGCCGGCCGAGGCTCCGTACATGTTCGGCAGGGTGAGCGCCAGCCACTGGGCCAGCTGCGTGCTGGTCGAGCCGCCGTTGAGCGCCTTGATGAGCGCCTGGCCGTTCTTGTTTTGCCAGAAGCCGATGCCGGCCGTCTGGCCCTTCTGGACGCCGGAGCCGGGCGGCGGCTGTTCGCCGTAGTTGTAGTTGATGCCGTTGACGCCGGCGCCGAGCTGAATGAAGAAGCGGTCCTGCGCCACAAGCGTGCCGCCGGCGCTGCCGATTGTGTCGATGCCCTGGGGGTAGCCGGCCGGCTGCGTCTCTGTGAGGTAGTACTGGCCCGGCCGGAGGTCGGCGAACAGGTACGTACCGGCGGAATCGGTCTGCTGGGACTGGTTGACGCTGTCGCCCAGGTCGTCCGTGCCGGTCAGCGCGATCGTCACGCCGGCGATGCCCGGCTCGCCGAAATCCACCTGCCCGTCGTCGTTGAAGTCCTCGAACATCAGGCCGGACAGGCTGGAGGGCGGGAGGACCGTGACCGTGGTGTAATGGCTGAACGGCGAGGTGTCGCCGAATGTGCCGTCGGCGTTGGCGACCGTGGCCGTGGCGGTGACGTAAACCTCGCCGGCCGGGATGGGGGCAAGGCCGGCGACCATGAAGCTGGCGTCGGCGGTGTCGGGGTCGGTGATGACGGCGGATCCATCCGGAGAGGAGGCGAGGTAGCCGTTGGCGTCCGTGGTAATCGTGGCAAAGCCGAGGAACGTCTGTCCTTCGGCGGCGTTGGAGGCGTCAAGCCCCTGGTTCGCGAAGAACTCGATCCGGAAGGCTGTGTTGGCCACGCTGGCCAGCGTGCCGCTGATGCTGGTTTCACCTGCGAAGCTGCTGCCGGCGGTGAGGACCGGCGCCGCCTGGAAGTCGTTGCCGCCCTGGAAGCCGTCGTCGCCGATGTAGATGCCGAAGCCGTTGTCGTGGATGGAGTTTCCCAGGAAGGCGTTGTCGTTCGCGCCGTCCACCTGCACGCCAATGAAGGGGTTGAAGGCGATCACGTTGCCGGCGCCAGTCGTCGTGCCGCCGATCGTGCTGTCGCTGGAGCCGCCGGAGATCAGCACGCCGTCGCGGTTGTTGGGCAGCGGGAGGCCCGTCGCGTCCGTGCCGATGAAGTTCCCCTCGACCACGTTGTCCGACGCGATGATATACACGCCGTCGATGGCGTTCCCGGAGATCACATTCCCCGCCCCTGCGACGACCCCGCCGATCGTATTGCCACTGCCTGCGACCTCCACACCGTAGAGGGTGTTGCCCAGAGAGCGGCCGCAGGCATCGACGATCTTGGTTCCGGTAGCGTCCGTGCCGATGTCGTTTCCTTCGACGACGTTGTCCGCCGTGCCGATGCCCACGCCGACAGCGCCGCCGCTGATGACGTTACCGGCGCCGGCCGCGGCGCCGCCGATGGTGTTGCCGCTTGCGCCGAAGGCGGTCCCGACGCCCTCTAGGTCGTGCAGAGAGCGGCCGTTGCTGTCGAAGCTTGTTGTGCCGGCCTCGTTGAGGCCGATGTAGTTTCCTTCGACGACGTTCCCGGAAGTGCCGCTGTCCTGCATCAGGACCCCGAATCCAAAGGGGACTTGGATGTTGTCGGAATCGAAACTGCCGTCGATGACGTTGCGCGCCGCCGGCGTCGTGCCGCCGATTGTGTTGCCGGAGGCCCCGCCTTCGATCACAACGCCGGTGGTGTTTCCAAGAGAATTGGCGCAGACATCGAAGCTGGTCGTGCCCGTGACATCGGTACCGATGAGGTTGCCCCCAACGACGTTTCCACAGCTCCCGTCGATGTCCACGCCGTATAGCCCGTTGCCGGAGATGACGTTCGGCGCTCCCCCCGCGGCGCCGCCGATGGTGTTGCCGCTCGCGCCGCCGGAGATCACGACGCCCGTAGTATTGCCCAGAGGTAAGCAGTGGGCGTCGAAGCTGGTCGTGCCCGTTTTATCCGTGCCAATGAAGTTGCCCTCGACCACGTTGTCCGATGTGCAGCTGTCGATGATGTACACGCCCTGGCCGTTGCCGGAGATGACGTTGCGGGCGCTCGCCGTGGCGCCGCCGACGGTGTTGACGGTGGCGCCGTCGTAGAACGCCACGCCCTGGCTATTGCCCAGGGTCCTGCCATTGCTATCAAATCTTGTCGTGCCGGTGTAATCCGTGCCGATGTAGTCTCCCTCGACCACGTTGCCCGACGTACCGCAGCCCCCGATATCCACGCCGGCGCTGCTGCCGCCGAAGCCGGAAATGACGTCGCGGGCGCCCGCCGTGTCGCCGCCGATCGTATTGTCCGTGGCGCCGCCGTCGATGGTCACGCCGGCGCCGCTGCCGCTTATCGCAGGGGAATACAAGGCGCCGATGCCGGTCACATCATAGGTGGTCGCGCCGGTGACGTCGGTCCCGATGTAGTCGCCGGCGACGACGTTGCCGGTCGTTCCGCTGCCGGTGATGTACACGCCGCCGTAGGTGTTGCCGCTGATGATGTTGCGGGCCGCGGTAAAGTCGCCGCCGATCGTGTTGTTGTACGCGCCGCCGGAGATCTCCACGCCGAGGATGCCGTTGGGCGCCGCGACCGTGCCGGTGACGTCCGTGCCGATGAAGTTGGCCTCGACCACGTTCCCCCTCGTGAAGGGGCCGGTGATGTCGATGCCGTCGCGGCTGAAGTCCTCGACGACCAGCCCCTGGATGGTGCTGTAGGCGCCCGTGAGGGTCAGGCCGCTGACCCCGCCGCCGGCCTGGTCGCCGCTGAGAACGATGATCGGTGAGGTGTAGGCCGCGCCGAGGTAACCCGGTTCGGAGGTTCCGTCGATGTCCACCCCACTGCCCACGTCCGGGAGAGCCGACTGCGGATGGATCGTGAAGGCCGTACCATCGTAGCCGGGATCGGTGGTGGGGATGGCGAAGGCGATCGCGGAAGCGGTCGGGGCCTGGGCGTCGGCATCGACGATGGCTTGCCGCAACGTCCCCGTACCGGCGCCGGGCGCGGGATCCACGCCGCCATTGTCGCCGGTGTTGGTCACCAGGAAGGTGGATGGAACCGTTCGGTCTTCCAGCGCTTCGAGGAAGGGCCGAATCGGGCTTCGACGGGAGCGTCGTCCCGGCCGGGTTTGGGACAGCGACAGTGGACGCACGAAACGAGCCATCCAGGAACGAAGAGCGCGGGAGCTGAGCATTGGTCCTGTCTCCACAAGGATGAGGCGGCCTGCGATGTCAAGAGGCTGTCATCCGCCGCGGCGCGCAGACCGGACGCCGAGGCGATGTCGAGATCAATGAGACTTTGGCTTAACGGCGAGGACTTAACGGCCGCCTGGCTTTGCCGCTCCGCATCCAGGCGTCATTGCGATGCGCGAGGAATAGACTCGCCCCATTCCTTCGCCGCGGACGCGGGCGTGTTTGCCAAGCGGCCGTTGCCCGTAGTCGTACATTCTGGTACGCTCCATCAGCAGACGCAGGGAGCCTTTTCCGGAGCTTGAGCCATGCAAGCTATCCGCATTCCCGAGGAACACTGGGGCAAAATTTGGCGGGCGCTGGTAGCGTCTGGGCCCCTCTCTTGCGTCGGGCCCCCGCCGGTTTATTTGGTGAGCGACCGGCAGCTCCGGCTGCTGCGCCGCAAGAAACTCCCTTTCGAAATTGTCCCTCTTCCCAACGGTCCGAAGGCGGGCACGGACCATGCCTAGAGCGGCCCACCGGTACGACTTCTATCTGCCGCTGACGGATAACGATGGCCAGCCGTTTGCCGATGCACTCTTCAATGCCGTGCAAGGACGCCTGTTGGCCCGGTTCGGCGGTTTGACCTCTCAGCAGCGGCAATTCCCCCTGCAAGGCATCTGGCAAGGCGACAGCCGGCTCTACCTCGATCAAGTCATCATCATGACCGCCCTGGACTTCCGCCGTCTGGGAAGCACTCGCTTCATTGCTCAGCTCAAGCAGGCCTTGCTGCGGGAATTTGAGCAACTCGAGGTCCTCATCACCGAACAAACGTTGCGGGTCCACTAACTTCTCCGGCGAGTGTCGAGGCCGGTGAGACTTCTGCTTGCGGCGGGGGCTAACCGGCCGATTCTGCATCATCTCATCCGAGCTTATTGAGCTTTGCCAGGTTCCGCGGGCTAAGTACAATCACCTTCAGTCGAATTTCGTCGGTAGAAAGCCATCGTGCATCGTCGAATGATTCTGGCGGAGGCTTCCCATGGGAATGTTCAATCACGTTCGCTGCCGCTACCGTTTGCCTGATCCCGAGGCGCAGAACTTTGCCTTTCAGACAAAGTCCCTACCCGAGCAGCTTCTCGACGATTAC
>DATKHW010000042.1:0-10667 GCA_035546275.1 Gemmataceae bacterium | reverse complement strand
GACCGGCTTGCCGGCGACGAGCGCGGCGGCGAGGAGCACGACGCCCACGAGCACGGCCAAGCGAATCCGGTACATGGGGGTAGCCTCGGCGAATCGGGGAGGGCGACGGCAGATGACTATAACATGGATTCGCCGACGCGCGGCGCGGATTTTACTCCCGCGCCGCGATTTGTGGGGTGCCCGCCGGGGCGTCACTTCTCCTCTACGCGCTTCACCTCCTGCTCCGCCGACAGCGTCAGATAGAAGCCGTGCTCGCCGTTGCCGTTGTTGATCTTCAGCAGCAGCCGGTTCACGCCTTTTTGCAGACGCACCTTGACCGTATCATGGTCCGGCACGGCGGCGAGATGGGCGCGGGTCGTGAACACCAGCTTGTCGTTGACCCACAGCTTAGCGCCGTCGTCCGTACCCAGCGCGATGGTCGCATCCTGGTCGGCCGGCGAATCCACGTCGCGGTACACATACGACACAATCTCGTCGCTTTCCGGGGCGAAGAACCTTCGCAGATCCACATAGCCCTGATTGTCCGGTTTGACGATGCGCCAGGCGACCTTGCCGGACTTGCCGTCGTAGGCCGACTTCAGGTCGATCGCCGTCTCCGGCGGAAAGACCTTGTCCAATCCCGCGTCGTCCACGCCGTTGTCGAACGGGCCGGCGATGTGCCACCAGTCCATGCCCAGCACCGGCGTCTTGAGCGTCGCCAGGTACTCCACCACGTCGGCCAATTCGTCCTCCGTCATGTACGCAGCGATGTTTTCCGGCATGATCGACGTCGGCAGCTTCGTCCGCGTATCAATGTCCTTTTTGTCGATTTTCGTGTCCTTGGCGTTGGCGTCGCGCAGGGTGATCGAGGTCGGCGTCTCCTCCACGATGAGGCCGCTGATGGAGAGGCCGTCGGTCTTGTCGATTTTCCATTGCAGGTACTGGTCGGCGATGGCCTTACTCGGCAGCAGGATCGATTCGTACAGGTTCTCGCGGCTGGCCTTTTTGCCGATCATCGACAGGTCGGGGCCGACCTGGCCGCCGGCGCCGCGGATCGTGTGGCATTTGAGGCATTGCATGTCGTTCTTGGCGCTGGCGGCCAACAGTGCCTTGCCCTTGCCGGCGTCGCCGACTCGCTTGGCCAGAACGGCGATCGGCGGCAGCTTTTTCAGGTCCATCTTGGGCGGCGGCGGGAAGAGGGCGATTGCCTTGTCCTGGATATGGCGGAACGGGCTGTTGCGCAGGAAGCGGGCCACGTCGGGCCGCACGTCGTCAGCTAGCTGCTTTTTCTCCTCCAGACCTAGCAGCCACGCCGACCCCGGGTCCGTTCCCGCAAGCGCCGACGCCTCCGCCTGCCGCACGCCGAGATCCGCGTCCTTGTTCGTGAAGCCGGTCTTTAGCGCCGCCAGCGCCGGGGCCGATCCGGGCTGATCCACCTTGCGCTGGGCCAGCTTGCCGAGCGCCAGGGCCGCTTCGACGCGCACTGCCGATGAACCGTCGTCGAGCAACTTCGCCAGGGCCCAGGCGCCGTCGTTCGATGACAGGGCGCCCAGCGTCTGGACTGCGGCGACGCGGATCGGCGCCGCTTCCTTGCCGTCCGCGGCGATTTTCGCCACGGCATCGACCATGTCCGTCTTCTCGGCGGCCGCGATCAGGTTCAGACCCGTGACCCGCGTCTCCGGCTTGTCCAGCAGCCGCTGGATCGAATCGGCCAGTTGCTTGCTGCCGCGCAGGTCGTGCCACCGGTTGGGCAGGTACAGCTTGAGGTTGTCGATGACCTTCTGGCGGACTTCCGGCGGGGCGTCGGTTTCCAGCACTGGCAGGAGCGCTACGCCGGCGGCCTTGTCGTCGGACGCCGCCAGGATATCCACGATCCGGCCGCGCTGCTCCGGCGTGAGCGACGCGTCGGTCAGCCGCTTGCCGAGCGACGGCATCACCGACGGCGGCTGCAGCTCCCACACCAGGTCGGCGACCTTGTCGTTCCAGTCGGGGAACTCCTTCTCGAAGTCGGCGAGGATTACGCCGCGGCGGGCCTTGTCGTGGTGGCCTACGGCGATGCCGATCGCTTCGAGATAAAAGCGGTCCTTGCCGTCGTATTGTTTGGCCATCCCGTAAATGATCTTCTTGACCTGGGCAGGCGCCGCGTCGCGCAGCAATAACAACACTTCAC
Source organism: Gemmataceae bacterium (assembly GCA_035546275.1). Classification (GTDB taxonomy): domain Bacteria; phylum Planctomycetota; class Planctomycetia; order Gemmatales; family Gemmataceae; genus UBA4732. The sequence goes on along the minus strand of DATKHW010000042.1, from coordinate 8,518 downwards.
GGCGGACGGCGGGAGACGGGTCATTGATGGCTTGCTCGGCGGTCGTCATGGCGCCATGCCCTTGGGCGTAGGTCCAAAGCAGACGATGCGCGAGTACGCGGAAACGTGGATCGGGGTCCCGCAGGGCATCCTTGACATCGTCTTCGAACCCAGCAGCGATGCCAAGGACGGCCTCCATCCAGAGGGCGCGGGCCCGCAGCACCACGTTGTCTTTCTGTTCCGCCGCATCAATCAAAAGATCCGCAAGGCGGCGATCAGCGTCGGATCCTTGGACCAGGAGTGCTAATTTCGCCATAGCCATGTAGCGTGTAGCCAGATTCGGCGATGCCAGCGCAGCGGTTATTCCGTTCGCAGTTTCCAGATCCACCTTGGGCGCGCTCGCCTTGCTCCCCTTCGGCGCCAGCCGGTAGATGCGGCCGCGCGTCCAGTCGCCGATGCCGTGGCCGCCGACGCCGGGATCGTACCAGTCGGCGATGTACGCGCTGCCGTCCGGCCCAACGCAGATGTCCGACGGCCGGAACCACGTGTCGGTGCTGTTCACCATGTCCTCGCGCTCCACTGCGTAAGACGCCCCCTCCGGCGTCAGGTGGTAGCAGCGGACCTGGCGCGGGCCGGCGTCGGTGTGCAGTGGCTGGCCCCAGTACTTCTTCGGGAACAGCGTCCCCTCGTAGAAGCACATGCCGGTCGGCGCTCCGAAATAGGTGCGCAGCACCTTCGGCACGACGCCGGGGATTTCCTCGTTCCAGTGGCTGACGTGGCGCGGGTGGTGGTAGCCGTAGTCGCCGCCGGGCATGACGTAGCAGATGCGCGTTTGCTGGCTGCCGTCGTCGTCGTTGTCGGAGACGAAGACGGTCCCGAAACTATCCATGCACGGCTCGTATTCATTGCGGAAGCCGTCGGCCAGCAGCTCCAAGTTCGTGCCGTCCAGGTCGCAGCGCCAGATCGTGCCGGCCCGGCAGTCCACGTCGTTGGTGTACCACTTGCGGCCCTTGCCGTCGGAGCTTTGCAGGCCGTTGATGGCCGCGCCGCCGGGGTCGCCGACGCTGAAGTAGAGCTTCATGTCGGGGCCGATGAGGATGCCGTGGACGCCGTGGTCGTGGTCGATGCCGCCGAAGCCGGTCAGCAGCTTCTTCGGCGGGCCGTCCGCATGGCCCTTGCCTTCCTTGTCCTCGAAAACGAGGATGTCGGGCGACTGGCAGACGAAGACCTTGCAGCCGGGGCCGACTGGGTCCTTGGCGACGGCGATGCCGAGCGGGGCGAGGATCTCCGGCGACTGGTAGAAGACGGTGCATTTGTCCGCTTTGCCCTCTCCCTTGGTATCTTCCAGGATGAGGATGCGGTCGCCTTCGGGGCGGCGAAGCGGAAGGTGATGGAGTGTGTTGCGATAGTTGACCGACTCGCAGACCCAGACGCGGCCCTTGTGGTCCACGTCGATGCAGGTGGGGTTGCAGAAGCCGCCGACCTCCTCGGACGCCCACAGGGACAGTTCCATCCCCTCGGCGTTGACGGTGAAGGTGGAGAGGGCCTTGTCCGGCGGAACCTGGGCGCGGGCGGAGCCCAATGCAGAAGTCAGAATGCAGAACGCAGAATAAAGAAAAACTCGCAGACGAACCGGATTCTGCATTCTGCATTCTGCATTCTGCATTGTCTTCAACGGCTTCATGGCAGTCAGGAACTCCACGAGGGACGGGTGATTGGCGGGAGGGAACACGGAGGGTAAGGGCAGTATAGGGGGGGCGGCGGGGGGGAAGCCAGTTGGCTTCGGGAATCGCGGCCAGTCGGCCGCGCGGATTACGGCTTGCGATGCGCCCAGTAACCGGGGCGCCGCCGTTGATGCGCCACGGCGGCGATCCATATGCCGGAGTCCAGTTCGAGATAAAAGATGTAGTAAGGGAAGCGCTTCATGACGAATTTCCGGAGGCCTTCTGAACCATGCGGAGAAAACGCCTTCGGCGATTGGACAATCGCGCCCACGGCTTGCTCGACTGCCGTGCTGAATTCGTCCCCCAGGCCGGCGCGCTGGCTGTTGTAATATGCAATCGCGGCGCGCATCTCGGCCTCCGCCTCCTTGTCGAATACGACCTGCTTCACGACCGCTCCGCCCGCAACTTGGCGAAGAGTTGTTCGGCCGGCTTGCCGACGGCATTGCCAGCCTTGATCGCCGCAACTCGGCGAGCTAGTTCGGCGTCCCAGGCCTCAGCGACGCCTTGCTCCTCCGCCTCCAATGAGCAAATGAAAGCGTAAGCCACCTCGGCGCGCTCCTGCTGGGAGAGGCTGTCGATATGAGAAAGGATTTGGGTTACAGCTTGGGTCATTCGCTGAGTTCCTTCGTCGCCTGGTTCTGCGGGACAGCCGAAATCGCACCGCTGCCGGCGTCATTATAACCCAACCCGACGCGCGGTAGAAACGCGAGCCGTAACCGTTGGGCGCAAGATCGCCCTTACGGTCACGGCTTCGGCGGACTGCCTCAATCATCAATCCGCACGCGATGATCCTTCGGCCGATCCTCGTCCTCGTCCTGATCGGCGTCGGGCGCGTCGGTGAGGACCGCGTTCGGCGTCGTCGGGTCCGGCTCGATCTTCAGCCCCTGCTTGTATGTGTCGTCGTCCACCGACAGGACGACGGTGTACATGCCCGGCGGCGTCGGCACGTTGCGCCGATCGCCGCCGGCCACCATGCTCAGCAGGTTCGGCTGTTCCTGCATCATCAGGTTCCATTCGACGCGGTGCAAACCCGGCTCCGCCCCGGCGTCCAGCTCGCGCACCGTCCGTCCGGCGAAATCCTGGATTTTAATTCGCACCTTCTTGGCCGGCGCCGTCAGCGAGTAGTAGAGCTGCGCTCCGAACGCCGGGTTTTCGCCGATATAGCGCCGACTGCCGCCGCCGAAAATCGTGGTGTGCTGCGGCTCCGAATGCCAGCGGATGATGTCGTTCGGCTTGTACAGCGCCGCCTTGGCCTTCACGTTCTGGTTCGTCAATTGCCGCAGCGGCGCCACGTCCACAACCCACAGGCTCCGGCCGTGCGTCGCGGCCACCAGCTCGCCGGCCGTCGGATGCTGTGCGAATTCCAGCACCGCCACCGTCGGCAGATTGCTGTTGATCTTCGTCCAGGTCGCGCCGCGGTCGATCGACGCATAAACGGCGAATTCCGTTCCGAGATAGAGCAGATTCTCATTCTCGATGTCCTCGCGCAAGACGCGCGTCGATCCTGTCGGCAGGCCGGCGGACAGCGGCTTCCACGTCTCGCCGTAGTCGGTGGTAACGTAGACGTAAGGGGCGTCGTCGTCGGAGCGGTGGCCGTCGAAGACGACGTAGGCCGTGCGCTCGTGGAAGCGCGACGCCTCGATGCTGGCCACCCAGCGCGGACCGGGCAGACCGACTTTGTCCGCGACGTTGGTCCACTTCACGCCGCCGTCGCGCGTCACCCACAGGGCGCCGTCGTCCGTGCCGGCCCACAGCACATCGGGATTGCGCGGCGACTCGGCCAGGGCCGTCGCCGTGCCGCGCTTGGTCCGCGTGATCTCCGGCGAAATGATCTTCGGATCGGACCCTTGTTTCACGGAGCGAAAAACGTAGTTGCCTCCGCTGTAAACGATGTCCGTGTTGTGGTGCGACAGGATGAACGGCGTGTTCCAGTTGAAGCGATAGGTCGGCTGTCCCTCCTGCGGGTTCGGCCGGATGCCGGCCCGCTGCCCGGTCTTGATGTTGGTCCGCACCATGGCGCCGTCCTGCGATTCGGCGTAGACGACGTCGGGGTTGGACGCATCGACCTGGCAGACGAAGCCGTCGCCGCCCAGGACGGCGATCCAATCCTCGTTCAGCAGGGCGCCGCTCAACGACCGGCTCGGGCCGCCCCAGCTGCCGTTGTCCTGCAACCCGCCGTACACGTGGTAGGGCTGCCGCGAATCGACGCACACGCTGTAAAACTGGCCGATGGCCATGTTGTTGAGGAAGTCCCAGTGCTCCGTTCGGTCGTAAGTGGCGTAGAAGCCGCCGTCGCAGCCGACGAGCATGTGCCGGCCGTCTTTGGGGTCGATCCACAGCGCGTGCTGGTCGGCGTGGACGCCCTTGCCGGCGTCATCCGTGAACGTCTTTCCGCCGTCGACGGAGTGGTAAAAGTTGATGCCGCAGACGTAGATGTACTTGTCGTCGCTCGGATCGACGCGGATATGGCTGAAATACATGGGCCGGGGGTTGATGCTGTTGACGCGCGTCCATGACTCGCCGCCGTCCGCCGACTTGTAGACGCCGCCGTACTCGAATGCATCCGGCCCCTGCTTTTCCTGGGCGTTTTCGCGCTGGCCGCCGTACCAGAATCCCCACGGCCGTTTCGGATTGCCCGATTCCAGCTCCGCGGGCCGCACGGCTAGCTCGGCCGTGACGTCCAGCGTGTCCTTGCCGCGCTGGACGGTCATCGGCAGCTTGTCGCCGGCCTTGCGCGACGTGATCTGGTCGAGCAGGTCCTTGTACGATTTGATCTCTTTTTTATCGACGGCCTTGATGACGTCGCCGGCCTTGAGTCCGGCCTTGGCGGCAGGCGTGTTCTCGCTGACCTGCTCCATTCGGGCGCCGCCGGCGTCGGGGGCGTCTTCGCCCTGAACGCCGAGATAGACCTGGGTCGGCGGCGTGCCCATGCCGATCTTCTGCGAATCGACGATGGCCCAAACCTCGTTGGGGTCTTTGCGATACCAGTCGATGCCGATGCGGCCGACCGGCACGGTCGGCAGGCCTTTCGTGATCTTGTGGAAATTCTTGCCGCCGTCGGTGGTCTTGTAGATGCCGGCGCCGGGCCCCCATTTCGTCTCCGGGTCATAGGCGTCGTACCCATCCTGCACCGGCGGCTGGCCGCGATGGCTGTCGAACTCGTCGCGCCGCCGTTCCCACGCCGCTACCAGCAGCGTCTCCGGATCGGCCGGGCTCATCTTCACGTCGATGACGCCGGTCTTGTCGTCGATCGTGAGGACCTTGTTCCACGTCTTGCCGCCGTCCGTGGTCTTGTAGAGGCCGCGATCCTCGTTGGGACCGTACAGCCGGCCCAGCGCGCCGACGTAGACGATGTTCGGGTCCTTGGGATGGACGACGATGCGGCCGATCTGGAACGTCTTTTTGAGGCCCATGTTCTGCCATGTCTTGCCGCCGTCGGTGGACTTGTAGACCCCGTCGCCGTAGGAAACGGAGTTGCGCGGGTTGTTTTCGCCGGCGCCGACCCAGACGATGTTGCGGTCGGAGGGAGCGACGCAGACGTCGCCGATGGAGACGGTGGTTTCGTGGTCGAACTGGTGCTCGAAGGTGACGCCGTTATTGACGGTCTTGAGAAGGCCGCCGGAAGCGGTGGCGACCCAGTAGGTGCAAGGATCGGCCTCGAAGACGGAGAAAGCGACGATGCGCCCGCCCATGGCGGCCGGTCCGATGCAGCGCCATTTCAGGGCGCCGACCCAATCCTCGGGCAGCGTAGGCTTGGCCGGCGTCGAGGGCGTCGGCTGCGTGGACGGCGTCGGCGGCTGCCCCTTGAGTTCATTGAGCTTTTTGGTCAGGTCCTGGATTTGTTTTTCCAGGTCGGCGATCTGCTGTTCGCGCGTCTTGTCCTCGGCCGGCGCGGCCGAGGGCGTCAGGAACAGTCCCAGCACGAGCGCCCCCACGACGCCCGCTCCGATGTGCTTGTGCAGGATCACGGTGTTCACCTTCCCGACAGGGTTCGTCGAATCATGGTCCATCCACGGCAGCGCGTCGGCGCTTGAGCATCCTGCAAGGTTTTCCCAGGGCACCCCAATTACGATAACCGCCGCGGCGGCCATTGCCAGAGGAAAACGGCCTTCCGGCGCCATTTCAGGGCGCGGCCGCCTCATACAAACAGGTCACGGTGGTGGTGATGCCGCCGCGGGGGGTGAAGGCGCCCGCGACGCGGCAGCGTCTCGGCCGGCAGGCGGCGACGAAATCGTCGAGCAGGCGATTGACCACGGTTTCATAGAAGGCGCCTTGATTGCGGTAGCGCTGCAGATAGAGCTTCAGCGACTTCAGCTCGACGCAGAGGGCGCCGGGCGTGTAGGTGAAGGTGATGACGCCGAAATCGGGCTGGCCGGTCTTGGGGCAAAGCGAGGTGAATTCGGGGCAGACGATTTCGACGGTGTAATCGCGGCCGGGGTTGGGGTTTGCAAACGTTTCCAGCTGGTCGGCGCACGGTGCATCGGACGGGGACACGGACGGTTCCTCGGAGCAAGGCGGTCGTCGGGAGCGGCTTGGTTTACGATAGAGGAAGCAGCGGCGGCTCGCAAGCGCCCTGGTTGTGGCCGGGCGTGCCCAGGTCCCGTATGGCAGTCCGCGCTTTGGAAGCATGCCTTGTCCGCGTACAATCCTCGGTGAGGAGACGGTAAATGAGCGGCATTTCCACCCATGGCATGAACATTCGGCCGTCCAAGAACGGCCTGTCCCTCCTCTGCAACGGCGATCGCATGAAGCAGCCCGAATTTCACAAGCGGTATGCGGCTTATCCCGAAGATGTGAAATTCGAGCTGATAGGAGGAACCGTCTACATGGCCTCGCCGCTGCGTCTGCCGCATGGACTTTATCACCTTGAATTGGGCTTGGTACTCAGCTTGTTCAAGGCGGAGACGCCCGGCGTGGAAGCCGCCGACAACGCCACAGTCATCCTCGGCGAGGAGAGCGAACCGCAACCGGGCCTGCTGCTCCGCATTCAGACGGAACACGGCGGTAGGTCGGGAGTCACCGAGGACGAATACTGCCGGGGCGCGCCCGAACTGCTGGCCGAGGTCGCCCACAGTTCGCGCGCCATTGACATGAACCAGAAGCGGCAAGATTACGAACAAAACGGCGTACTAGAGTACATGGTCCTGTGCATCGAGGAGCGCGAGCTGCATTGGTTCCATTTTCCGTCGGGCCGCCCCATCCGACCCGACCGACAGGGAATAGCGCGTTCGCGCGTCTTTCCCGGCCTTTGGATTGCCGTGCCGGCCTTGCTTGACCGCGACAGCCCACGGCTGATTGCGACCGTGCAGCAGGGGCTGGCGTCGCCCGGCCACGCTGCGTTCGTCAAGCGATTGGAAAAAGCCCGACAGCGCCGGCCTTGAACCGAGTCCAACGGGGGAATGTATCGTGAGAAAGCACCCGACGGCCGCCTTGCTGTTTCTGACGGCTGCGGCCGCGGCCCAGGCCGCGGCGGACGGCTACCAGACGCGCGTGGCCGTCTCCGCCGCCACGCGCCTGGACTGGACCTTCGCCGTCTCGAATCAAAGCCTGGCCGATCCGCCGGCTGACTGGCTCAAAGATTTCGACTCCACCAAGCAGCAATACGACCTGTATATCCCGCCCAAACACGACCCCAAAACGCCGCTTCCGATGATCCTCTTCGTGGCGGCGAACAAGGAGCCGCAAGGCTGGAAGCAGTTCGAGCCGGTCTGCAAGAAGCTCGGCTTCGTCTACGCCGAAGCGCAGGACGCCGGCAACGACTGCCCGGTCAAGCAGCGCGTGCGCATTGTGCTGGACGTGCTGGACGACGTGCGCCGCACCGTGCCGATCGATTCCGATCGCACGTACATCGTCGGCATTTCCGGCGGCGGACGGATCGCCTGCGCGGTGGGCTTCGCGCTGCCGGACCTTTTCGGCGGCGTGATGCCGATCTGCGCCGGCAGCGATCTGCGCGACGAGCCGTGGCTGCGGCAGCGCGTCATGGATCGACTGAGCGTGGCCTTGCTGACCGGCGAGAACGACTTCAACCGCGGCGAGGTGGAACGGCTGCGCGGACCTTACCTCAAAGAGGTCGGCGTGCGGACGCGCTGGTGGGAACAAGCCGCAATGGGCCACGCCATTCCCGGCGAAAAAATACTAACCGAAGCGGTGAAGTGGCTGGAGGAAGACGGCGATCGTCGGCGGAAGCTGGCGAAGGACTATCCGGCCATGCACATTCCCGGCGACGCGGCGCCGAGCCGAGTGGAAACGGCCAAAGCGTTCTTGGCGGAGGGCAAAAAGCGGCTGGAGGCGAAGGAGACGCTGTACAGCGGTCTGATACTGCTCAAGGGCTGCCTGGAGCGCTGGCCGGACCTGCCGGCCGCCGACGAGGCGAAGAAAATCCTGCTCGATTACGACGGCCGCGCGGAAAAGCCGTGGGAGGCCGAGGACGTTGCGGAACAGCGCAAGTTCCTGATCGCCCAGGCCCGCGCGCTCGACGCCTATGCTTCCGGCGATCTGCCGTCGCAGTACATCAGGATGCGGCCGGACATGGCCAAGCAAGCGCGAGACCTGTGGCAGAAGGTGCTGGACGACGGCGTGGACGCCGACGCTTGCCGCGAGGCGAAGAAACGCATTCCGGAGCTGGAAAAGCTGGCTGGCGGGTCGGACAAATGAGCGGCTCACCGGATTTGGTTTGCCCTCGTTGCCCTCGTTCCCAGGCTCCGCCTGGGAACGCACTGCCCGGCAGGCTCTGCCTGCCGGATAGAACAGACGCGAGGCAGAGCCTCGCAAGCAGTCCGCTCCCAGGCAAAGCCTGGGAACGAGAAGATCCACCC
>DATKHW010000041.1:0-4777 GCA_035546275.1 Gemmataceae bacterium | reverse complement strand
GCCCCCTGATGGCGCAATGTCGTCGGCGACTGTATGGAGTCATCAGGGGGCTAACGCCCCCCGCTCGCCGGCCCGTCCCCTTGCAGATACGCAAACAAATCCCGCAGCTGCTGCTCCTCCATCGGTTCCAGCAGCTTCTCCGGCATCAGCGATATCGGCGACGCCTTGAGGTCGTCGATCTGGTCGCGGCGCAGCACGGTGCGGACGTTCTTGGCGTCCACCAGCGTGATCGTCTCCGGCGTCTGCTCCACCATGAGGCCGTTGAGCGTCCGGCCGTCCTTGGTGTTGACGATGTAGGCCAGAAATTCCTGCCGAATGACCGAGCTGGGATCGACGATCTGCGTCAGCAGCCAGTCGCGGTTCTTGCGGTCGGCGCCGGTCAGATCGGGGCCGATCTTGCCGCCCTCGCCGAATAGCGTGTGGCAGGTCGCACAACTCTTCGTAAAGATCGCCTTGCCGGCGACGCGGTCGCCCGGCGCCTTCGACAGCGTACCGCCGATATTGCGGATCTGCGTGAGCTTTTCGCCGGCCGTGGCCGGCGTGATCTTGCCCCAGTGCTTGGCGATCAGCTTGTCGATCGGCTCATTCTGAAGAAGAGCCAGCCGCCGCAGCTGGTCCAGCGGCACTTCGCGCTCCGGAATGCGGCCGTCGTCCACCGCCTGCAGCAGTTCCAGGCCCGACGCCGCCCGGCCGCAGAGGAGGCTTTGCCCCCGTCCCTTGAGGTCGGCCGACCATTTCGGATAATGCGCCAACACTTCCTCCGTAATGTGCGGATCGGCGAACGGCTGCAGCGCCGTCAGCGCCGCCGCCCGCACCGCATCCGTCCTCGCATCGGTCAGCGCTTGCAGCAGCGTCGGCACGCAATCGGCCTTGCCGGTCTGGCCGAGCAGGTCGATGAGGGCGATGCGGTCGGCGTCCGGCGCCTTGGCGTCGCCGGCCCGCTGGACGGCTTGCTGATACGCATCGGCGCCGCCCAGGCCGCCCAGCCGCACGGCCAATCGCAATAGCGTCAGATCATTCGGCCGCTGCTCGCGCAGGGTCAGCAACTGCTTCTCCAACTCCGCCGGCGCCTTTTCCAGCCGCCGGCCTTCCAGCGACTTGTCGATGCCGTGCAGCAGCAGGTCGGTCTCCGCCTGTCCCGGCGCCGCGGCCAGCAGACGGGCGACTCCCTGCAGGTCCGCCTCGCCGCCCTCATCGACGTACCGATGGGCCAGCCGATCCACGATGAACCGGCTGACGATCGGCGCCCGCCACGCGGCCGGTGAGTCGAGCAGGCCGATCACGGCCTCGCGGTCGGAGATCGCCTTGTCCTCGATCGCCCACCACAGCAGCATCGGGATGAACGGATCGTCGGCGTCCTCGTCGCGCCGCAGCAATTCCCGCACGATCGGCAGGCAATCCGGCCCCGGCAGCCGCTTGGCGGAGCAGGCGAGCTGGCACCGCACCGTCGGGCTCTTTTCCGTCCTCGCCAGCGCGACGAGGCGGTCGCGAAACGCCGATGAAACTCTTTTCCCATCCGCGATGAGGCGGATCGCCCAGGTGCGCACATCGTCGCCGGGATGATCCAGCAATTTCGCCGCGAAATCCTCGTCGAGGCCGCCGCTGACATGCAGCGCCCACAGCGATTCCAGCGCCAGCTTGCCCTTGTTTTCCAGCACCATCTTCCGCAGATCGGGCACGACCGAGGCGTCGCGCCTCTCCATCAGGACGCGCCGCGCCTCGCCGACCAGCCAGCTGTTGGGATTGTCCAGCAGCGCGAGCAGCTCCTTGCTCGACCGCTTGCCGAGCGGCGGGTCGATGGCGAGGTTCGGCTTCGCCCCCTTGGCCTGGATCTTGTAAACCCGGCCGTTGCTGCGGTCCCACGTATCGACCGGATCGACGTGATTGGCTCGCTTGTCGTACCAGTCGGCGACGTACAGCGCGCCGTCGGGGCCGGTCAGGCAGTCGATCGGCCGGAACCACGTGTCGTTCGCCGTTAGGAAATCGCCCATCTGCTTGCAGGTGAACGTCGATCCCTTGCGGTCGAACGTGTACCAGATCAGCGAGTTGGAAAGGAGGTTTCCCGCGATGTAACTGTTCTCGAAGCGCTCCGGCAGGGCGCCGCCCTGGTAGACGATGCCGCCGCAGGTGACGTGACCCCCCTTGAAATTGGGACAAGGAACGTGGTCGAAGTAGCCGTAGGAGTGCGGGTTGTGCAGGGGGCCGTGCTTGCCGAAGCCCTTGATGTAGTAGCCGCCCTGCACCTGATGCAGCATGGCGAAGCCGCCCCAGTTGGTGCCGGCGATGACGTCGCCGTGGGCGTCGAAATCGAGGCCCCACGTGTTGCCGCCGCCCTCCGCGAACAGCTCGAATTCCTTGGCGATCGGATGATACCGCCAAATCCCCTGCTGAAATTCCAGACCGCGGACATGGGCGGTGACGGTGCTGCCCTGGGCGCCGTACAGCCAGCCGTCCGGCCCCCATTGCAGCGAGTTGGCCACGGCGTGGGCGTCCTCCATGCCGAAGCCGCTCAGCAAAACCTCCGGGTCGCCGTCCGGCTCGTCCGTGCCCGGCTTGAAATGGTAAAAGAGCAAATACGGGGTCTGCAATACGAAGGCGCCGCCGTAGCCGAGACAGAGGCCGGAAGCGAGGTTGAGGCCTTCGATGCTGTCCTTGGCCTTGCGGAAATGGCCGTTCCCGTCGGGGTCGGACAGGACGGTGATGCGATCGGCCCCCCTCGGCCCCTTGGGCGGGGCTTCCGGCACGCGGTCGTAGACAGTGCGGAGGTACTGATCCACCTTGACCGCCTTGAGGCCGGCCGGCGTCGGATATTGCAGATATTGCACCACCCACATACGGCCGCGATCGTCGAAGGTGATCGTGACCGGCTGCCGCACGTCCGGCTCGCAGGCGACGAGCTTCACGTCGACATCGTCGGGGACCTTCATGCGCTGGAGGGCGTCCTCGGGGGAGAAGCCCTGGGCGGCGAGACGACCGGCGCAGACGGCGCCGGCGAGCGCGGCGGCGAAGCAGGCGGAGCGGACACGGTGCATCGGAGGGGTCCTGGGTTCGGCGGGACGACGGCGGGGCGGGGGATAAAGCGCATCGTAAGGCGCGGCTCGAAGCACGGCAAGCGCGAAGAGCAAACTGTGGCCAGCACGGACTGCGCTTCGCTTGCATGGAAGGCGGAAACAGGTAGGATTATCTCGCGGGAACTCACACCATCCGCAGTTCGACGCCGTCTTACAATGGATAAAGAACACGTCATCGGCGAAATTCGACGCACGGCCAAGGCCAATCGGGGCGTGGCGCTTGGTTGGCGGCGCTTTGAGGAAGAAACTGGGATCAGGTATTACGACTGGTTCGGCCAGTTCTGGACTCGCTGGAGTGATGCCGTTCGTGAAGCCGGCTTCGAGCCGAATCGCATGTCCGAGGCCTATGATGACGGATTTCTTCTAGAGAAATTGGTCCAGCTGACGCGGAGGCTAGGCCATGTCCCCACACAAGGGGACATGCGGCTGATAACAAAGAGCGACTTCACGTTTCCTTCCGAGAAGGTCTTCCGGCGTCTTGGGTTAAAGTCGCAGCGCGCTTCTCGTGTCATTGCATTCTGCGAAAGCAGCCCCGGCAACGATGACGTAGCCGCCCTGTGGAAACATGCAACATGCTCGGAGCAGCCACTAGACGCTGACAGCGCGACTTCATCTGTGGGCTACGTCTACCTTCTGCGGCACGGCTCTCGCCGGCACTACAAGATCGGCCGCACGAATAATCGACTCCGCCGGGAGGGCGAGATTGGCATTGAGCTTCCCGAGGAGATCAAGCCGATTCACGTCATTGAGACGGACGATCCGGCTGGCGTCGAGGCCTACTGGCATCGTCGGTTTGCGGAAAAGAGATTGAAGAACGAGTGGTTTGAACTAACGCCTGCTGATGTGCGGGCATTCAAGCGTTGGCGGAGGATCTGTTGAGGAGAGTATCGCTTCGGGCTGCACTGCGTGTAAAATGCGGCAGGAATCGAAGGCCTGAGATTGGTTCAACATGTCAACACAGGAAACGAAAACCGTTCGCATCGTCAATCTCGGCTGCGGCCCTCAGATCGAAGGGAGCCGGCTGACGGTGATGGACGTTTTCTACTACCTTCACCGCGGTTACGACTTCGACTTCATCCACGAAGTGATGCCAAGCTTGACGCGCGAGCAATTCGACGGGGTCGTCAAATACATCGGCGACCATCACGACGAGCTAGTAGAGCGCGACCGTCGCGTGGAGGAGTTTCACCAGCGCGGGATCGAGGCGCAGCATGCGCGGGGCGGAATCTTCGCTCCGAGCGAGGAGAACTTGACCACGGAGGAGCGCGTGGCCCGGCTCAAAGATAAGATGAGGCGGAAGTCGGAAAAAAGCGGTAGTAAGCTCGGTTGATGCAAACAGGCTGGTACCGGAGGTCGCCGTGAGCCGCAATTATGCCTGCAATTGAGTTGAACTTGGTCGTCCTCCAATCTCCTAACGTGGATCGGGCCGTCCGGTTTTACGAACTGCTGGGTATCCGCTTCGATCGCGAACAGCATGGCGCTGGGCCAGAACATATGGCGGCTCGAATTGGCGCTGCTTTGCTCGAAATCTACCCGCTCAGCGCCGAATCAAATGCGGCCAGCATTCGTCTCGGCTTCCGCGTATCATCGGTGGATCGCGTGTTGGAAGCAGTGCAACAAGCCGGCGGAGTTATTGTGACGCCGCCCAAGCGAGGTCCTTGGGGATACCGGGCGTACTCGCCGATCCCGACGGGCGACGCGTTGAA
>DATKHW010000040.1:0-2496 GCA_035546275.1 Gemmataceae bacterium | reverse complement strand
TGGCGGGCTCGATGCGATCGATGCGCCGGCCGTTGACCTGGCGCGTCAGGACGAAATGATCGTCACTGGGAGCATAGGCGCGCAGGGCGAGTTTCAGCCCGCCCTTGCCGGCCAGGGCGCCGTGACAGGCGCCGGAGTTGCAGCCGATCTTCGTCATCATCGGGATGACGTGATTGCGGAAGCTCCAGTCGATCGCCTCCTTGGCGCGGACGACTTTCACCGTCGCCGTCGCGGGTTTGCCATCCACCATAGCCGTGATGGTCGTCTCGCCGTCGCCGACCGGCCGCACGGCGCCGCCGTCCACCACGGCCACGGCGGGGTTGGCCGAGGTGAACTGAGCTTGGGCCGTGCGATCGCCGACCACGGCGCCGCCTTCCACAACAGCGACGAGCAGCCGTTGCGAGGCGTGCGGGCCGGTCAGGGTGATGTCGGCAGGGAGGACTTTGAGATCGGCTGCCGCTGCGGTTTGCACAAGACAGGTCGCGCCGAGAAGCAACAGCGAACAGCGGGAGAGATATTTCAACATCGACTGTCTCGCAAAATGGCTTTGTGGGCATTGAACTCATTGTTGGGCTTCGTACTCGTCCTCGCGGCGCTTCTCTTCCAGGCACTCGATGTAGTCGCCGCGCACTGTGGAGTGCAGCCGGGCGGCGAACGCCTCGTCGAGATCATGAACACGAATCAGGGCGACCACGTCGGCGAAGTCCTGATAGCGCCGGGCCGCCAGCTTCAGCTGCATGAGCGTCACCAAATCAACGACACGGGTGTTGTCAATGACCTCGCCTACCGCCGACGGGTCCGGATAGGCGATCGGTCCCGGCTTGCCGCTTCCCGGAAAGCGTCCGGCAACCAAGAAAGGGTCGATCTTCACCCCGTTGGTCCGATCCGTGAAGCGCCGCGGTCGGCCAGGAATGCTTTCGTAATTGCGGGACACGAAGCGGTGCTGGAACTCCGTCAATCCCTCTGGCGTGAGCAGGAGGTCCACGTCTGCTGTCGTGCGCTGGTGGCCGTGGGCGTTGACCGCCATGCCGCCGACCACGGCGTAGGCGATGCCCGCCCTCTCCAGTCGCTTCACAACCCGGCGCATGGTCTTGTGAACCGGGTCGTTTTTCTGGAAAAACAACTCGATCTCCTTCAGCCGTCCCCAGAACCTCACGGGCTTGGTCGGCACGCGCTCCCCGCTTTCACTTGTGGCTCATCGCGATTCCCACTACCACAAAGAGGACCATCCCCCAATTGGCCAAGCTCGTCAAGCTGCCCATGACAATGCCAGAAATGGCATGGCCGAGACCGCCGGCCGTGGGATTGCGGTTGCGGTAACGGACGCCGAGGATGCCCAGGATGAATGCGGCCGGCCCTATGAGCAGGCCCAGGCAAGGGATGAAGGAAAACACACCGAGGTAGTAGGCGATCAGCCCCATCGGGTTGTGATAGGGGATGAACGTTTTCAACCGGGTCGCGATCGCGCACATAGCCGTCGTCGTAGTAATCAGGCGGCCGATGGCGGCGCAGCGGCTCCGGGTCCGGCCATGGCTCGGGACGCGGCGGCTCCTTCTGGATGTCCTCGTCGGCCATGCTCCGCCCCCAAACGACGAAGAGAATCTCACGCAAAGGCGCAAAGATTGTACGGAACGTGAACTCTCCCTTCGTTATACCCCTTGCCGACGAAAGACGCCAAGAAGTTTCGTCGGCGAACGCCGCTCTCGACGCTGGCTGGGCGGGTTGTACACCGAAAGAAACAGCTCGCCGCCCCTTTGGAGTCCCACCATGCACCGCCTCCCCGGCATCCTGGCGCCGTTTTTCCTCCTGGTCCCCTCCCCCGCCGCAGTCGCCGAGCCGCCGGCCGGCGTCACGGTCGCGGAGACGGACGATTACGTCCAGATCGACACCGACGCGCTGCAAGCCCGCATCCGCAAGCAGGGATATGTCAGCGGCGTGGCGGCGGGCACGTTGCTCGACAAGAAGACTGGCGCCCGCGACGCCGGCTTCGGCCTGCACATCATGGATTTCCTTCTGGCGCCGGGTTGGGCCGACGACGGCTATCCGCGCGACGCCAAGCTGCACGGCGACCTGCCCAAGCACTACGTCGAAGGGCCGCAGATCTGCACCCAGGCCAAGACGGTGACGCCGGAAATCATCAACGGCAAGGATTTCGTCGCGGTCCGCCTCCGTTATCGCTTCACCAAGGCCTACGGCGGACTGAAAGCCGGATCGCTTTGGGAGCAGACGATGGTGTTCCAGCCCGGCCTCCGCTATTTCCTCAGCGGCGAGCGCATCACCAGCGTCAACGATGTAGACGACCTCTTTTATCGCATCGACATGCCGGGGCACATCAAGCACAAGGGAGACGATACGTTCAGTCAGGTCTATCTGAGCTACCACGATCAGCCGATCCCGGCCTCCGAGTTCGCCGCCGACTTTGCGCCGGACGCGAAATTCCTCTACCAGCGCAATGACGACAAGATTCCGGCCCGGATGATTCGAGCGTATCAGCTG
>DATKHW010000039.1:0-3730 GCA_035546275.1 Gemmataceae bacterium | reverse complement strand
TCAAAGAGCATAAAAAAGACATCGACGACCCCGTCGTCGTCCGCGCCGTGGACGTCCTCTACCTGCTTTATCTGGAAAAGCAGGTGGACCGCGACCTGCTCAAGCAGATGGTGGAAAAGTCCAACGCCGTGGAGAAGGCGTTCAACATCTACCGGGCCGAGGTGGACAGCAAGAAGATGACCGACGGCGAGGTGCGCGACGTGCTGAAGCACTCGACGAACTCCGCTCAGCGCCAGGCGGTCTGGGAAGCCAGCAAAGGCGTCGGCGCCAAGGTGGAAGCCGACTTGAAAGAACTGGTAAAGCTCCGCAACAAGGCGGCCGCCCAGCTCGGCTTCAAGAATTACCACGCCATGCAGCTTTTCCTCAACGAACAGGACGGCGACCAGCTGCTCAAGCTGTTCGACGAGCTGGACGACCTGACGCGTGCGCCGTTCGCCGCCGCCAAGGCCGAGATCGACAAGAAACTGGCCGAAAACTGCAAGATCAAGCCGGAAGAGCTGATGCCGTGGCACTATCACGATCCCTTCTTCCAGGAGACCCCCGCCGTCTTCGCGACCGACATCGACGCGCCTTACAAGAAAGCCGACCTGCCGGCCATGACGCGCGACTTCTATTTCGGCATCGGTCTGCCGGTCGACCGCGTTCTGGATAAAAGCGATCTGCTGGAGCGCGACGGCAAAAGCCCGCACGCTTTCTGCACCGACATCGACCGCGAAGGGGACGTGCGCGTGCTGGCCAACGTCCGGCCCAACGAGCAATGGGCCGCCACGCTTTTGCACGAGTTCGGCCATTCGGTCTACAGCACGAACAACAACGACATCCCGGCGTCGCTGCCCTACTGCCTGCGGATGGAGTCGCACATCCTGACCACGGAGGGCGTGGCCATGATGTTCGAGCGGATGACCAAGCGGGCCGCCTTCCTCAAGAAGATGGGCCTGCCGGTGGAGCAAGCGGCGGCCTTCGACGAGGCGGGCGGCCGGGCGCTGCGCTATCGGCTCCTCATCTTCTCGCGCTGGTGCCAGGTGATGCTGCGGTTCGAGAAGGCGATGTATGAGAATCCGGATCAGGATTTGAACCAATTGTGGTGGGACCTGGTGGAGAAATATCAAATGGTGAAACGGCCGCCGAACCGCTCGGCGCCGGACTACGCCAGCAAGATTCACCTGGTGGTGGCGCCGGTCTACTACCACAACTACATGATGGGCGAGCTGTTCGCGTCGCAGCTGCATCATGCGATCGCGCGGGAGGTGTTCCACGGCGGCGACCCGAACACGGTGGTCTACGCCGGCGAGAAGGGCGTGGGCGAGTTCATGAAGCGGAAGGTGTTCGAGCCGGGCCGGACGCTGAGCTGGAACGAGCTGACCAAGTTCGCCACCGGCGAGGAGCTGAACGCCAAGGCGTTCGCGGAGGATTTCAAGGGGAAATGACGGGCCGCTACTGCCCCTCCCGCAATTCCACCCGCGACACACGCATGTAGTTGGCGCGCAGCTGGCCGTCGTAGATCGCCTCGCCGTAGCACTCGACGCGGCGGCGGACGTACTGATCGAGGTTCACCCCCGGCTCGGCCGTTACGTAATAGCCCAGCGGCGTGCCGTGGTCGGACATCATCATGTAGGTCTTCCGCCCTTCAATGTTGCGGCCGGACGCCTGCAACCAGCCCGGCGTCGTGGAATACTGCTTGGCGCCGTTCGGAGCGGCGGACGCGGTGCTGGTCTGCGAGACCGTCGCGCCCTGCGGCGCCGACAGACGCACGGCCGGCGGGTCGCTCGGCAGCGGATTGACCTTGCTCTCGGTCGGAGCGGCGGCGACGTGCGGATCGCCGGCCGGCAAACCCGGCACGATGTTCGGCGACGGATTGCGCAGGCTGTCGAGCAGCCAGTTGGCGCGATCGCGAGCGGCTTTCGCCCGGTTGGCGTCGGCGTCGCAGCCGGCGCCCTGGTTGTAGAGGGCGACGGCTTCCTGCGGATTGTACTTCTCGGCGTCGATCGCCTTGCGGTACAGCGCTTCGGCGTCCTGGGCCTGCGGAGCGGCCGGCGGCGGATTGGCCGTCGGCAAGCCGGAGACGGCGGGAGGGGCGTTCTGGGCGGCCGCCGCTGGCTGCTGAATCGCATCCGCGCGGATGTAACGCAACTCGCCCTCCGGCGGATAGATCGGCACCCAGACGCCGTCCGAATCCTGCACCTCGCGGTTGTTGGGCAGGACGGTGACGATCGTCCCCCGCGGCACGCGCTTGCCCACTACCGGCGCCTGCTTGGTCATCGCGGTGCCAATGCGGACGTCCCCATCCTGGTTGACCACCGTGACCGGCGGCTGCATCTGATTGTTGACGTACAGAAGGTCCTTGCGAATCCAGCTGAACGAGCCGCTCGGCGGCACAATGGCCAGCCAGCCGCCGTCTTCCTGGTTGACGACGCGAACCCGGTCGCCGACGTGAAGGTGGTTCGTCGGATAAAACATGGGGCCGTCGCCGTGGCCGCTGCGCACGTCGGTTTCCTGGCGGATCACGGCGTCATACGAATCCGTCCACGCCCTTCCCGCCGAGGCAAGCAGGGCCGCCAGAGTCAGGACGCCGACCAGCGATGCAGAACGCATGGCACACCTCCCCAATCGCGGCCGATTCCGCCGCGCGCAATGCTCCTGTCCCTGTCTCGGCGCCCGGTCGGCGCCGGATGAGGAGAAGCAGTCGGCCGACCGCGGGATTCCGTTCCGTCGGCGACGACTTTCCGAAAGGCGACGGTTATAGCGTCA
The DNA here is from genome assembly GCA_035546275.1 of Gemmataceae bacterium. Classification (GTDB taxonomy): domain Bacteria; phylum Planctomycetota; class Planctomycetia; order Gemmatales; family Gemmataceae; genus UBA4732. The sequence continues at coordinate 982 of DATKHW010000039.1, read as the reverse complement.
GCGGGGATGGCTGCAAGGCGGGATTGGACCGCAGAAAAAGCGCAGCTTTGCCATTTTCCCACGGCCGGTCCGCCGGGTAGAATAGCATATCCAGTCAAGGAGAGGCTCGCCGCGCAACATCCGGCTTCCTCCTTCCGCGTCGGGATCGGCTTTCGGACTCTTCTGGCGAGAGGAGTCTCTCCTTGTGAGGCGCAACCGCTGGGACTTCGGTCTCACGGTTGCGCCTTTTTCCATGAACGCTGCGCCGTAACATGAAGGGCATGGAGCCGATCTACTTCGACTGCAACGCCACCACCCCCATCGACCCCGCCGTGCTGGAGGCGATGCTGCCGTATCTCCGCCAGCACTACGGCAATCCATCCAGCGCCCACGCTCTTGGCAAGACGGCCCACGACGCCGTCGAGCGCGCCCGCCGGCAGGTCGCCGAGTTGCTCAACGCCCAGCCCGATGAAATTGTGTTCACCGGCGGCGGCAGCGAGGCCAGCAATCTGGCGATCAAAGGCGTCGCGTTCAGCGGCGGCCGGATGGAAAACGTCCATGTCGTCGTGAGCGCCGTGGAGCATCCGGCCACGACGCAGCCGTGCCATTTCCTCAAGCGCCTCGGCTGCCGGGTGACCGTCGTGCCGGTGGATGGATACGGCTGCGTCGATCCCGACGCGGTCGGCAAGGCGATCGCCGGCGGCGCCGCGCTGGTCAGCATCATGCACTCCAACAACGAGATCGGCACGCTGCAGCCGATTCAGGAGATCGCCGCTCTCACACGGGCCAAAGGCGCGCTGCTCCACACCGATGCGGCCCAGTCCACCGGCAAGCTGGCGCTGGACGTGAACGATCTCGGCGTCGATCTGCTGACCGTGGCGGGGCACAAGCTGTACGCCCCCAAAGGCGTCGGCGTGCTGTACGTGCGGCGCGGCGTGCGGCTGGAGCCGTTGGTGCATGGGGCTGGACATGAAGGCGGCCGGCGGGCCGGCACGGAAAACGT
>DATKHW010000038.1:0-10627 GCA_035546275.1 Gemmataceae bacterium | reverse complement strand
GCGCGACCTGGTGTCGCCGGTGGGCAAGGACGGCCGGCCGGACCCCGACGGCAGTTTCGAGCGGGCCGGGCCGTCCACGATCTACCGGGAGCAGGGCCAGCGGCAGGTCGCCATCAAGTTCAGCGTCCGCGACCGCGACCTGGGCGGCGCCGTGGACGACGCCAAGAAAGCGACCGCCGACCTCTTCCATGCCCCCTACCGCGCCGTCTGGAGCGGCGAGTTCCAGGAGATGGAGGAGGCCAACGGGCGGCTGATGATGATCGTCCCGGCCTCCCTGGCGGTGATTTTCGTGCTGCTGTACTTCGCCTTCCGCAACTTCCTGGACGCCGTGGTGGTAGGCTTCAACGTGGCGGCCCTGTGCATGGGAGGCGTCTGGGCTTTGCTGGCGACAGGAAACAACTTCAGCGTTTCGGCCGCCGTAGGGTTCATTTCCATCTTCGGCGTGGCGATCATGGACGGCCTGCTGTCGATCTCCTACTTCAACGCCTTGCGGGCCAAGGGCATGCCGTTGCGTGAATCCATCCTGGAAGGCGCGGCCATGCGCGTGCGGCCGATGTTCATGACCGGCTTGACGGCCATGCTCGGATTGCTGCCGGCCGCCCTCTCCACGAAGATCGGTTCACAAACGCAGCGGCCGCTGGCGATTGTCGTCGTCGGCGGCATGCTCACGACCCTGCTGCTCAATCGCTATCTGATGCCGATTTTGTACAGCTTCTACGGCCATCGGCCGCCGCCGGCCGGCAGCTCGGGAATGATGCACTAATCCACGGAGGATGAACGGCGAAGGCGGCGGCGACTCGACGCGCTGGCGCTAATGCGATCCCTTGTCGGCGGCCTCCACGCGTCCCTCGCGCAGCCGCACCGTCTGGCGCGCCAGCCGCGCCGCTTCCGCCGGATCATGGGTGACGTACAGCGTCGGTACGTCCCATTCCCGCAGCACCTGTTCCACGTAATCGAGCACCCGACTTTTCAGATCCGCATCGAGCGACGCCAGCGGCTCGTCGAGCAGCAGCAACCGCGGTCCGCACAGCAGCGCCCGGCCCAGCGCCACGCGCTGGCGCTGTCCGCCGGAAAGGGTGTGCGGCGGCCGCTTCAGAGCGCCGCCCAATTCCAGCACTTCTACCACGCGATCGAAGGCGATCGACCGCGCTCCCGGCCGGCGGCGCTTCCATCCGTAGAGCAAATTGTCGCGGACGCTGAGATGCGGAAAGAGCAACTGGTCCTGAAACACGTAGCCGACGCCGCGGGCCTCCGGCGGCAGACAAACCCCGGCGGCCGAATCGAAGAGAACATCGCCGCCCAGGCGGACACGGCCTTCATCGGGCCGGCGCAAGCCGGCCGTGATGGACAGGATGGTGGTCTTGCCGCTGCCGGAGGGGCCGAGGAGCGCCGCCACAGGCGCGTCCAGCGTGAACGCCGCATCCAGCATGAATCCAGAGGGGTAATGGAGCCGACAGGCGAATTCAAGCAGACTCACGGCGCGCTCCGCGGCGTTCCAGGTATTCGCTCACGGCCAGGGCGCCGGCGGCCAGCACGATGGATGCAATGACCAGCAGCCACATTCGCAGCTCGTACCCCGGCTTTGGTTCGGTCCAGAGCGTGTAAATCTGCAGCGAGAGGGTGCGGTGATCCGGTTGATTGGCGGCGAACATCAGCGTGGCGCCGAACTCGCCGAGACTGCGGGCGAAGGCCAGCACGGCGCCGGCCAGGACGCCGTTGCGCGCCAGCGGCAAACTGACGCTCCAAAAGGCGTCGAACGGACGGGCGCCGAGGGAGCGGGCGGCCTGGTAAAGGCGCGGGTCGGTCCCCTGGAAGGCAAGGCGGATCGACCGCACCATGAGCGGAAAACCCATCACGGCGCCGGCCAGCACCACGGCCGACCAGGTAAAGGCAATGCGGATCCCCCATGTCCGGTCCAGGATGCCGCCGATCCAGCTCGTCCGGCCCAGCAGCGTCAGCAGCAAATACCCAGTGACGATCGGCGGCAGCACCAGCGGCAAGTTGAGGAAGGTTTCGACGGCCCATTTTCCGCGGAAAGGGCGGCGGGCCAGCATCCAGCCGAGGGCGAGCCCGAAGGGGAGGCTGAGCAGGACCGACGCGATGGACGCGGCGGCGCTGGCGGCGACGGCGTTCCAGTCTTCCGCGGCCAGTCCCAGGAACATCGGCGCCACGCCTGGCCTTTCACGGCAACATCGTAAATCCCGCCTTGCGGAAGACGGCGGCCGCCTTATCGCCGGCGAGGTACTCGTAGAATCTGCGCGCCTGCGGCTGGATCGGCTCCCGGTCCAGCAACATCAGCGGATAACGGATCGGCTGATGCAGCTCGTCCGGAATAATGAGGATCGGGCGCACCTTGTCGCCGGCGGCCCGGGCGTCGGTTACATAGACGATCCCGGCGTCGGCCTCGCCCTTGACCACCAAGGCGAGAGCGGCCCGCACATCGCCGGCCTCCACGACGCGGTCCTTGATCTTGTCCCACACGCCGGCCTTTTCCAGCGATTGCCGGGCGTAGCGGCCGGCGGGCACGGAGGGGCCGGCCAAGGCCAGCTGGCGGACGGCCGGCGTCACAATTTCCGCCAATTCCGCTAGCTTGAGGACCGAATCGCCGGGCGCCGCGACGACCAGGCGGTTGCCGAGCAGATCGCGCCGCGTCTCGACGAGCTTGCGATCGGCGAGATAATCGGCCCACTCCTCGTCGGCGGAAAGGAACAGGTCGGCGTCGGCCCCTTTTTCGATCTGCTTCGCCAGGACAGACGACGCCGCGGGCGTGACATCGACGGCGATTCCGGTTTCGTCCTTGAATGAGCGAGCGATTTCCTCCACGACGTCCACGGTGCTGACCGCGGCGGCCATGTGGACCGTCGGCTGGGCCGGCGGCGCCTGGCAGGCGATCCCGAACAGGGGGACGATGCAGAGGAGGAGACGAAAAGGCGTCATGGCGGTGTTTTATCGGCGCCGCGGATGGGGAGCAAGCGCCGGCGAACCAGGACTCCGGACGTGAGAACAGTGCAATGCGGCTGCCGGCTGACGAATTATGCCAGGAAACGCGACGCGCGATCTGCAGGCCGCCTCATGCTTAAGCCGTCAAAATCACCGCCGACCGCCCCGACGCCAGATAATGATCCCCCGGCCGCAGCGGCACCGCGTCCTTCTCCTCGACGACGTCCTCCGGCGACGGCAGGTTCGTGTCCACCAACCGCTTCCACGCCCGGCCGTGCGGCAATGTGAACTTTTGCGACTCCGGCCAGGCGTTGAAGACGACGTAGAGATCCGGCTGACCGTTGCGGCCGTGCAGCTGGAACGCCAGCGCCCGTCGCTGCCCCGTCCAGTCCGGCTCGTTCGGCTGCGCTCCGTGCCAGCTCACGCGCTGCACAAATCGATCGCGGCTGCCGGCGAAGTGCCGCGCTCGAAGCGCGATCATCATCCGGGTGAACCGCACTAACCCGGCGTTCTTCTGGGCCAGCGACCAGTCCACCCACGAAATCTCGTTGTCCTGGCAGTAGGCGTTGTTGTTGCCGTGCTGCGTGCGGCCAAACTCGTCGCCCTGCGTCAACAGCGGCACGCCTTGCGAGATCAGCAGGAGCGTCAGGAAATTCCGCACCTGGCGATGGCGCACCGCGTTGATCCAGCCGTCCTGAGTCGGACCCTCATGGCCGCAGTTGGAGCTGAGGTTGTCGTCCCAGCCGTCGCGGTTGTGCTCGCCGTTGGCCAGATTGTGCTTGTGCGTGTAGGAAACCAAGTCCCAGAGCGTGAAGCCGTCGTGGCAGGTGATGTAATTGATGGAATGGTGCGGATGGCGCGATGCATCGCCGTACAGGTCGAGGCTGCCGCAGATTCGCTTGGCGACCGAAGCGACGGCGCCCATGTCGCCGCGGATGAAGCGGCGCACGTCGTCGCGGAACCAGCCGTTGAACTCCGCCCAGCGGCCCCAGGCGGGGAACTTGCCCAGCTGCGACAACCCGGCGCCGTCCCACGCCTCGGCCAGCAGCTTGGTCCCGGCCAGCACCGGATGCTCCGCAATGTGCTTGAGCAACGGCGGGTCGTCCAGCACTTTGCCGTCTGGGCCGCGGCCCAGCGCCGCCGCCAGGTCGAAGCGGAAACCGTCGACGTGGAACTCGGAAACCAGATGCGCCAGGCTGTCGATAATCAGGTCGCGGACAAGCGGGTGATTGCAGTTGAGCGTGTTGCCGCAGCCGGAAAAGTTGTAATAGCGTCCTTCGCGGTCCAGCATGTAGTAGATGGCATTGTCCAGACCGCGGAAGCTAATCGCTGGACCGTTGTCGCCGCCCTCGCCGGTGTGGTTGTAGACCACGTCGAGGATCACCTCGATGCCGGCCTTGTGGAAGGCCTTCACCATCTGCTTGAACTCTTGCACCTGCCGGCCGACATGGGCGGCGTAGGCCGCCTTCGGCGCGAAGAACGACAGCGGCGCATAGCCCCAATAGTTAGGGAGCAGTTCGCCGGATGGATTGCGCTGATGACAATCCTGCTCGTCAAATTCCAGAATCGGCATCAGCTGCACGGCCGTCACGCCGAGCGACTTGAGGTAGGCGATCCGTTCGCACAGGCCGAGGAACGTGCCGGGATGGGACGCGGCGGAGGACGGATGCTGCGTGAAGCCGCGGACGTGCAGCTCGTAGATCACCGTGTGCGACAGCGGCGTCGCCGGCGGCGCGTCGCCTTCCCAGTCGAAGTCCTCCACGACCAGGCGGCTGCGACGCGGTCGCCTGCCGTCGCCCCAGCGGGCGCCTCCAGCGACGGCCGGGGCGTACGGGTCGAGCAGGACTGCTTGCGGATGAAATCGGTGGCCGGCTTTCGGGTTGAACGGACCGCGAACGCGATAGCCGTACTGCAGATCGGGCGTGAAACCGTGAACGAAGACGTGCCACACGTCGCCGGTTTTGTTGAGGGCGGGATCGAGCGCGATTTCGGCCAGGGGTTCGTCGTGGCCGTCCCGGAAGAGCACGAGCGAAACGGCCTCGGCGTGGCGGGAGAAGACGGCGAAGTTGACGCCGTCGGGTCCGGGCGTGGGGCCGAACGGCCGGCATTGGCCGCGACTGGCGGTAAACGTGGGCCGAGGCGGCGCAGCAACGGCCGCTCCCACTTTTAGCAGCGACGGCTCCAGAACCGGCGCGACGTCACGCAGCATGGCTTACCCCGTTGGCTCAATCAATCGCATTTAGCGAGCGGCGCGGCCTGAAGCCGTCCGTATTGCCTGACCGGCGGGCTTACGCCGCGCCGCTCGCCCTTCTCACCGGAAATCATGCGCCAGGATTTCCATCCCCCGCCGGCAGATCTCCTGCCCGTAATCGGTCCAGATTCCTTGCCCCCAATAGCGAAAACAGCTCGTCTGCGACGCCAAGAGGTGGAACAGCGCGTTGCGGTAGGCATGGCTGTTCCGGTCCACCGGCTTGCCGTCCAGCACCTGGTGGAACGTCGCGCTTAACTTATTCATCGGCGTGAGCAGGTTCTCATATCCAGCCACCCAACTGATATTATTAGTCCACGAACCGCCGTCCAGCGAGAAGTGCGGCTTTTCGCGCTTGATCTCCGCCAACGCCTTGTCGGCCGCGCCGGGTTCCCACTTCGTGATGCGCGCGAACACCTGTCCCTGGTGGATCGGGCGACAGGCCGACAGCTGGTGCGGCTTGACGCCGGCCTGTTCGATCATTTCCAGGTACTCCGTCACGTTGACGTTGACCACGCCTTCGGTCCCGAACTGGCGGATCGCCTGGCGGTAACCGCTCGGGAACTCGTTCATCATAACGCCGCCGTTTTCGCCGTCGCCGATCTGCGTCACGAGCGGCGGGATGGAGATTCCACCGACGTCGCGGCGCTGCAAGCCTTTCGCCTCGTAATACGGCTGCATCTGGGCGACCAGCTTGGTGTCGGAGCCTTGCGTCTTAATGACGGCGATGATCGTCGCTTCTTCGCCGGAAGAGTTGCGGGCGATCAGCCGATGCGGCACGTGCTTGTAACCGAGGCCGTGCCCTTCCAGCGTCTCGACGGTGTGTTCCTGCACCAGCAGCCATTTGTAGCCGCACTCGCGCAAGGCCTTGACGTACTCGAAGGCGGCGTCGGGATGGTTGGGTATGTGCATTTCCGGCGGCGAGAAGCCGCGCACCCGGCCCAGGGCGTCCCAGCCGTAAATGGCGGCGAAATGGTGCTGCCAGGCCCGCATGTGCAATTTCAAGTCCGGCAACGGCGTGGAGGAGGCGACGGCGTGGCCCCACATTGTGCCGAGCCATTCGACGTGACGACGGAGGTTCGGATCGCACGTGATTCCGCGCAGCCTATCCAGAACATCGCCCCGGCCCATCTTGCGCAGGCCATAGAGCAACTCGCCGGAGTAATCGAACATGACGCGCGGGTTTTTGCCTTCGCGGATCAGCTCGGGGATGATGTCGCCCATCCGGCCATAACAGTCGGCGAAGACCGTGGCATTGTGGTTGTCGCCCGTGCCGGGGTTGCGCATCATGAAGTCGAGGTTGCTGATGAGGTCCGCGGTGCGCAAGTCGGCGCCGCCGGCCGGGATCAGCGGCTGCTGCATGTGCAGGGCGATCGCAAAGACGGCCTGCAGCCGGTCAAGACGCAGATTCGTCTCGGACAGATAAACGGGGTTGCGCGGGCGCGTGACTTCCTCGACCTGGGCGTCGGCGCCGCACAGGTTGGGCAAGCCGTTGACGATCTCCGCGATAGGGCTGCGATCCATGTCCGTCCTCCTCCTGAGCGGCGGCGCCGCACGTTTGTCGATTCCTTTATCACGTCCTCGGGCGAAAATCAGCGCGCAGTCGTCTCGCAACGGCCTATCGCCGCCATGCACCAGGGGACCTGTGAGCATGGAAACCGGGCGACCGGAGAGGAGCGCCGGCGGGGCGGGGCGATTCGCTGTTCCTCAAAAAGCAAATTGCGCGCCTAAAGCGGTCGCCCTCGCTTGCGCTCGGGCCGCCGTCAGGCCCTCGCGAACAGATGATAATCCAGCTCCGGAAATAGCGCATCCATCTGTTCCAGCGCTTCCAGCTTGCGCGCGTCGATTTCGCGGCGGTCGAGGTCGCCAAGCAGCTCGTGGAAGCGGTGGACGTGGTCGTGGAAGCGGCGGCGGGCGTATTGGTCGGCGGTGCCGTTGGTGATGATGAACGGCCAGTCGGAGCTTTGCGCCAGCATCAGCTCCCGGCCGGCCTGACGCAGCAGCCGATCCTCCAGGCCGCCGCGCGGCGCCGCCGCATGACCCCGCACCGCATGCCGCATCCGCGACGCCGCCTCGTGCAGCGGCTGCCACATCCATTCGGTCGCCGGGTTGACCCAGTGCTCGCTGTAGCCGTTCTTGCCCCAGCTGCTGGGCGCCGGCGTCGCTTTCTGCTGGATCGGGAAGGCCGACAGATATTCCGCCGGCGTGCCCAGCTCCAGGTCGCCTCCGCCCGACAGCTCCCGCAGGACGTAATAGATCCACTGCGGCCCCTCGAACCACCAGTGGCCGAAAAGCTCGGCGTCGTAAGGCGACACGATAACGCACGGCTGCGGCATTCCGGCGCGGGCGCGGCAAGCCTGGTCGCGGCACCGGCCGACGAAATCGCGCGCGTGCTTTTCCGCGGCCTCGCGCGCCCAATCAGGATTATAAAGATGCTTGTTCTCAGTTTTGCCGGTGATGCGGTGATATTTGACGCCCGTGTTGGTGCGAATCCCCTTTGCGTACTGGAACGGTTCCAGATACCCCTGATCGAGTTCGTGGCCGATATCGCGGTAGTATTCGCGGTAGTTGTAATCGGCGGGGTAGCCGACGTTGGTGCACCAGACGAGCTTGGACGTCAGCGGATGGCGGCCAAAGGCGGCGACGCCGCTGGGCGTGCAAAGGGGAGCGCTGACGCCGAACAGCGGCCGCGGATCGGCATGGTCGATGGCGTGCGCGTCGCTGACGAAGTAGCGGACGCCGGATTCGGCCAGCACGGCGTCCAGGCCGGGATAGAACGCGCACTCCGGGACCCACATCCCCTTGGGCTTGCCGCCGAAGAGGCGCTCGTGTTCCTGGACGGCGGTGAGGACCTGGGCGCGGACGGCGCCCGGTTCCGACGCCAAAAGGGGCAAGAAGCCGTGCGTGCCGGCGCAGGTGATGAGTTCCAGCCGGCCCGCCTCGGCGTGCTCGCGGAACGCGGAAACCAGCCGCGTGCCGCAGCGCTCGACGAGGGTGTGCCGCGCCTCCTCGAACAGCTGTTTATACATTCGAGAGAGGAAATTCACCTCCGGCCAGTGCCGCGTGCGCTCGCATTCGCATTCGGCCAGGCGGATCATCAGGTCGAGATGGCGGACGCAGCGCTGCCGCAGCAGCGGGTCTTCCATCATGTTGGCCAGCGTCGGCGAAACGGACAGCGTCAGCTTGAACGGCGCCTTTTCGTCGCGGAGCCGATCGAAGAACTTGACCAGCGGGATGTACGTCTCCGTCACCGCTTCGAAGAACCAGCGTTCCTCCAGGAAACGGTCGTGTTCCGGGTGGCGGACGTAAGGCAGGTGGGCGTGCAGGATCAGAAACAGGTATCCCTTCGGCACGATCGCATCCTCTTGAAGTTCTTTGTTCCCGAGCCCGCAGCCGGCGTCCGCAGCGCTGGCTGCGGGCTCTATTTGGGCAGCCCTTGCTGGCGCTGCGGGCTACCGCGGCTTCGTGACCCCCATGATCTCCTGCACCTGCTCGGCCAAGATGTTCCAGCCGAACCGCTCCTCCAATTTCGCGCGGCCCCTTTCCGCCAGGTTCTTGCGCAGCTCGGCGTCGTACAGAACGCGCTCGACGCCCCAAACGAGGCTGTTTTCGCTGGGATAGCACAGTACGGCGTCCTGCTCATGCTCCAGCAATCCCGGAGCGGCGTTGTGCGTGGCGACGACCGGCCGGCCGGCGGCCCAGCCGGCGAGGATCGGCCACCACGGCGTCTGCTGGCGGCTCGGCACGACGATCATGTCGGCCGCCGCCGTCAGCTCGGCCAAGGCCTGGCCTTCCATGTGACCGGGCAGCCGCACCGCGTGCTCCAGGAGCAGATAGCGAGTATAAACGCGCAGCGGCCAGTAGATCGAGCCGTCGCCGACCACGATCAGGCGCGCCTGCTGGTGATTCTTCAAAATGCCGGGCATCGCCTTGACGACCAGATCCTGACCATACGGATCGCTCAGGTCGCCGACGCAGACGATCGTTGGATCCACCGGACCGACTTGAAAGCGGGCCTTGACCGAAGCGGGGTCCAGGCCTGTCTCGAAGCGCCAGACGGGAAACGGCGGGCGGGCGGCGACGGCACGATTGCCGACTTCGGGGACCCAGTATTTCGCGATTTCGGCCGAGGCCGCGTCGTGGAACAGGACGGCCCGGGATTCGCGCAGCGCTTGCCGTTCGATCTCGTCGATCTTGCGGGCCAGCTCGCCGGTCAGGTCGCTGCGCTGGCGCTCCAGCGAGTGGAACGACTGCACCGCCGGCAGATGACGGACGCCGTGCAGCAGCGACAGCGCCGGGGCCGTCGGCCACTCGAATCCCAGCAGCGTGACGGGCGGCCCGTCGGTCGGGAAGCAGCGCAGGAACGCGTTGGCGGCCCGGTGCGTGAACTCCTCGACCTGTTCCGGCAGCCCGGCGCCGTCGCACATACCGAGCGTATGAACGGTCACGTCGTCGCATTCATCGAAATCGTGCTGCGCGAAGACGTGAACCGGCGTGCCGCGCCGCGCCAGGGCAGGCAGGAGTCGGCGCACCTGGCCGCCGACGAAGCCGTCGGGCGAGTCGAAGCAAAACAGCGCCAGGGCGTGGCGCTCGTCGGGCGGCGGCGTGCGGTAGTTCGGCCCGTCCGCGATCATCTCAACTGCGGCGGCGCCGTTGCGGTGGACGACAGGCTCGCGCTCCGTCGCGATTGGAAATCCGTTCTGGGCCAGCGTCGTCGATGTCATTCCCAGTCTCCTCGTTCGTCGATCGGTGAAATCTCCTTCATTCGCCTTGCCATTGCGTCTCCGCCAGCTGCGGGAACAGGATCGCGCACAGTTCTTGGTACATGCGGGCCACGTCGCCCCAAACCGGCGTCGTTCCGCCGCCGTCGCGTTGGCCGTTGCGCCCCATACGCTCGGCGTGGGCCGGGTCGCCGATGATGCGGTCCAGCGCCCAGACCATCGAGCCAGGGTTGTCATAGGTGACGACGCCATTTTCCTCGTGCCGCACCAGGTGAGCCGGGCCGCCGTGCGTCGTGACCACCGGCCGGCCGGCCCGGCGGGCCAGGTCCACCACGGCGTCGTCGAACGGATAGCGGTAGCGCGACGGCAGCGCCAGCGCCTCCGCCGCTCGCAGAATCCGGGTCAGCCGCGGCCCCTCGACGTGGCCGAGCGATCGGACGGCATAGCCGACGCCCAGCTGACCGGCCCGATGTTCCAGATGGCCGGCCATGCCGCCCAGGCCGACGAAGGCCAGCCGCAGCTGCGACGCTCGCTGCAAAAGGGTCGGCAGCGCTTCGATCAGCAGGTCGGGTCCGGCCCAATGCTCCATCGGACCGACGAACGCGATCAGCCGATCCAGCGGGCCGAAGCCGACCTCCATCTTGACGCGTCCGTAATCGAGCGGCGCCTCCCACTCGTTGGGCAGCCGGCCTTCCATCGGGAAGGCGCGGACGCGGTC
>DATKHW010000037.1:0-14283 GCA_035546275.1 Gemmataceae bacterium | reverse complement strand
CGGCCCCGGCCACGCCACGCCGCCGCACCGACGCAGAGGGCGATTCAACCTGTTCCGTCGCCCTCGCAACACCATGCGAAAACGGGCCGCCAAACTTTAGAGGCTTTCCGAAGCCGCCCGGCCGGGTCATAATCAGGGGGGGACAAGACGGGGGAAGCGGGAGGGAAGCCGATGTCCAGCGATCCGCCCAAAACCGTCAGCCGGCTCCTGGGAGGCGTCCAACGAGGGGACGCCGCGTCGCGGGAACAGCTCGCCCAGCTCATGGCGGTCGAGCTGCGGCGGCAGGCGGAGTCGGTGCTGCAGCGCGAACGCGCCGGCCACACGCTGCAACCGGCCGATCTCGTTCAGGAAGTGTTCTTGCGCTTGCTGGAAGGGGACGTGCTGGAAAACGCCCCCAACCGCGCGTATCTGTTCGGAGCGGCGTCCACGGCCCTGCGGCGCGTCCTGGTGGACCATGCGCGCAAGCGCGGCGCCGCCCGCCGCGGCGGCGGCCAGAACCGCGTGCCTCTTCTGGACGACGCCCTGGACCGTTACGCCCGGGACAACCTCGACCTCTTGGCCCTCAATGACGCTCTGGAAACTCTTCAAACGCTGCACCCGCGCCAGTGCCAGATCGTCGAGGAATATCACTTCGGCGGTTACACCCTCAAAGAGATCGCCGAGCACCTCGGCGTCTCGGAGGCGACCGTCAGCGTCGAACTCAAACGCGCGCAGCTCTGGCTGGCCGCCCGGCTGGGGGGAGCGCCGCAATGACGCCCGAAGCCTACGAGCGCCTCTGGGTCGTCTTCGACGAGGTGAGCGGGTGCGACCCCGCCGCCCGCGGCCGAATCCTCGACGAGCGCTGCGCCGGCGATGCGGTGCTCCGCGGCGAAGTGGAAAAGCTGCTGGAGCAGGACGCTCGCCAGGCCACGGACCCGCTCGACGCGCCCGGACCTCTCAACGTCAAGATGCACGCGCGAATGCGGACGCAGACTGTCGCCGGAAATCCGGCGGACGGCCCGGCGTTCCCCGATCCAATCGGCCGGAAGCTGGCCGAGTCCGCGGCCGGCGCGCGGGCGGGGCAGGGCACCGACGCGCCCGCGCCGCCCGGCTCGACCCTGCCTACCCTTCTGGGGGAAGCCTGCACCTTCGCCCAGGGGCCGGCGGAGCCGCCTCTAGCCCTGCCCGGCTACGAGATCCTGGGGGAACTGGGGCGCGGCGGCATGGGCGTCGTCTACAAGGCGCGACAGACCTCGCTCGGCCGCACGGTCGCCCTGAAGATGATCCTCGCCGGCCAGCTGGCCGGCGAAACCGAGGTCCGCCGCTTTCACGCCGAAGCCCAGGCCGCCGCCGCGCTGGACCACCCCGGCGTCGTCCCGGTCTTCGAGGTTGGCCGGCACGACGGGCGCCACTTCCTGGCGATGGCCTTTGTGGACGGTCCGAGCCTCCAGGCGCGCCTCCAGGCCGGCCCGCTGCCGCAGCGCGAGGCGGCCGCCCTCGTCCGGAAGGTCGCCGAGGCCGTCGCCGCCGCCCATGACCGCGGTATCGTCCACCGCGACCTCAAGCCGCACAACATCTTGCTGGACCGCGACGGCCGGCCGATGGTCTCGGACTTCGGGCTGGCCAAACGGCTGGACGGCGGCGGCGAGCTGACTGCCACCGGCGAGGTGCTCGGCACGCCCAGCTACATGGCGCCCGAACAGGCCGGCGGCGCCAAGAACGTCGGCCCCGCCGCCGACGTGTACGCCCTCGGGGCGGTGCTCTACGCCGTGCTGACCGGCCGGCCGCCCTTCCAGGCCCCCAGCACGTTCGACACGCTCATGCAGGTCATGGAACAAGAGCCGGCCGCGCCCCATACCCTGAACCGCCGGATCGACCGCGACCTGGAGACGATCTGCCTGAAGTGCCTGGAGAAGCAGCCGGCCCGGCGCTACTCGTCCGCCCGCGACCTGGCGGCCGACCTGCAGCGCTACCTCGACGGCCAACCGATCCGGGCCCGGCCCACGGTCCAGTTCGCCCTGGCCAAGTGGACCTGCCGCCGGCCGCGACTGGCCGCGACGCTCTACGTCTTGCAGCTGCTGGCCGCGATCCTGGTCGCAGCGCTGGCCGTCGAGCCGGAGGCCGCCGTCGAGCTGCTGCGGAAAGTCTGGCTCGAAGACCTGTCCAAACCGCTGCTCGTGGGTGCGGCCGCCGCCGCGGTCGTCTTCCTTGTGTTGGCGGTGCAGTCCTACCGGGACCGGGTCGGCTGGGGACTCTTCCTGGTCCACCTCGCATGGGGGCTGCTGGGAGGGCTGACCATCATGGCCGTCTGCTTCGCGGCGCTGCGGCTCGTCAGAGTGGTTGTGAGCAGCGGCTCCGTCGTCGTCATGGCCGCCGCCGGCGCCGCGGGCGTCGCAATCGTGTGGGCGGCCTGGAGGTCCCGACCTGTTCGGACCTGCCTCCAAATCCTGAAGAATCGCCCCAGGGTCTGGTGGATACGGATGCTTGTGATCCAGGGCTGTGCGCTGGCTGCCGGGTTGGCGATCTTGCTTTGGGCCCTGTATTTCGGCCGACTCGGGGCGCGCTGAGCGCTGCACGAGGCGCCCGCGGCGACGCTCATTCGCCCCGGAACAGGAGCCTGCCCAGGGTCAGCCCGAGGCCGACTCCGAAGACTACCAAGCCCACCGCCGAGACGATCAGCCTGGCGACGGCGTGGAAGCCGAGATTGTACCGCTCGAGAATGCCGAGGGTGAGGAGCGGAAACAGCCCGAACAGCCCGAACAGCATGGGGAACCAAACCGGGGGCTTCTTCCATTTGCGCGCAGGCGCCGCGTTGAGGTCGGGCGCGGCGACGGCGTTCTTCGTGTCATTTTGTGCGGACATCGGCGTCTCCGTGGGTCAGTGTTTGCGTTAAAACGGGCCCGGGCCGGGCTGAACAAAGGCGTCGTCCCGCCCGCCGGAAGAGCGGACGCCATTTTACCGCTGAATCTGGTCGCTATCTACTGTTCGCGCACGACGGTCATCGCGACGGGATCGCTGTTGGTCGGATTTCAGTCTTGTTCAGAGTCCTTTCTGGTACGGGCTCCGTCGTCCTCGCAACTCCATGCGAAAACGGGCCGCCAAACTTTAGAGACTTTCCGAAGCCGCCCGGCCGCGTCATAATCAGGGCAGAGAAAAGGGGTGCGCGACGGGAGGGAAGCCGATGTCCAGCGATCTGCCCAGAACCGTCAGTCGGCTCTGGCTGGCCGCCCGGCTGGGGGGAGCGCCGCAATGACGCCCGAAGCCTACGAGCGCCTCTGGGTCGTCTTCGACGAAGTGAGCCGGTGCGACCCCGCCGCGCGCGGCCGAATCCTCGACGAGCGCTGCGCCGGCGATGCGGTGCTCCGCGGCGAAGTGGAGAAGCTGCTGGAGCAGGACGCCCGCCGGGCGACCGACCCGCTCGACGCGCCCGGACCTCTCAACGTCAAAATGCACGCGCAGCTGCGGACCCAGACCTTCGCCGGGAATCCCGCGGCCGGCCCGGCGCTCGCCGATCCGATCGGCCAGCGCGTCGGCCCCTACGAAATCGAGGATCGCATCGGGGAAGGCGGCATGGGCTGCGTCTACCGGGCCGTTCGTCGGCAGGACTATGAGCAGCGCGTGGCCGTCAAATGGATCAAGCCGGGCCTGGACGCCGACGACGTCTTGCAGCGCTTCCACCGCGAGCGCCAGGTGCTGGCCGCCCTGCGCCATCCGAACATCGCCGCCCTGCTCGACGGCGGCGCGCTGGACGGTCGGCCGTATTTCGTCATGGAATACATCGAGGGAACGCCGATCGACCGCTATTGCACCAGCCGCCGGCTCGGCCTGGCGGAGCGCGTGCGGCTGTTCCTGGCCGTCTGTTCCGCGGTGCAGTACGCCCACCAGAACCTCGTCCTGCATCGCGATCTCAAACCGGCCAACATCCTCGTGGATGCGGCCGGCGCCCCAAAGCTCTTGGATTTCGGCGTGGCGAAACTGCTCACGCCGAACGAGGACGACCACGCCGACGCCCGGACGCAGACGGGCCGCCTCTTCGCCACGCCGGAATACGCCAGCCCCGAACAGTTGAAGGGCGAGCTGCTGGCGACCACGGCCAGCGACGTCTACTCGCTGGGCGTGATCCTCTATGAATTGCTGACCGGCCGCCGACCGCACGACGCGGCGGGCCGCTCCGGCTACGCCGTCCTGCGCGCGGTCTGCGAGGAGGAGCCGGCGTCGCCCCGCCGCTGGCGCAAGGACGTGCCGTATGATTTGGAAATCATTTGTCTGAAATGTCTGCAAAAGGACGCCGGCCGGCGTTTTCCCGGCGTCGCGCCGCTGGCCGACGAGCTGGAGCAGTTCCTGGCGGGCCGGCCGATTCGCTCTCGTCCGGTTGGAGCGCTGGAACGGGCCTTCAAATGGGTGCGTCGCCGGCCGGCGGCCGCGGCGCTCCTGGCCGTGAGCATCGCCGCCGTGCTGGGGCTGTTCGCGATCGGCTTCGCCTACAACCGCCGCCTGGAAAACGCCGTCGCCGCCGAAACCGCGGCCAAGAACCGGATGCGGCTGGAAAAGGACCGCGCCGACGCCAACCTCCTCGCCACGCTCGGGGTGCTGCAGAAGGAGCTGGTCGGCGTCAAGCAGGGCGATCAGCGGCAGTGGTTGGGACAGGAGCGGAGAAAACAACTCCAGGAACTCCTGGATCGCTTCGAGGCGCTGCAGCAGATCAACGCCGACGACCCGTCGCTGGCCGCGCTGCTGACGCAGGCCTACGCCCAGATGGCCGCCGTGCAGGAGCTGCTCGGGGACTACGTCGCGGCGGAGCGATCGCTGACCCAGGCGCTGGCGCTGCACCGGCGGTTGCGGCAGGAATCGCCGGACGACCCGGCGCACCGGCAGACTCTGGCGGCCGTGCTGCACGACCTGGGCCGGGTGCGGGCCAACGCCCGGCTCCCACGGGAGGCGGAGGAGGCCTACCGCGAGGCGATCGACCTCCACCGCCAGTCGGTCGCCGCTTCCCCCGAGCCGTCGCAACGGGACGCCCTGGCCCGCGACCTGCACGACCTGGCCAACCTGCTGGCGCGCGACCCGGCGCGGCGTTCGGAGGCCAGGGCGGCCTACGAGGAGGCCGCCCGCCTGCACGAGCAACTGGCTGCGGAACAGCCAGACTCCGCGTACCAGTACGCCCTGAGCCAGGACCGCTATCAGATGCAGGTCCTGGATGAGGCCGGCCTGGATGAGAAGGAAAAGGCGTGCCGCCGGCAGATCGACGACCTCGAGGCGCTGGCCGCCGACCGCGCGCCGGCGCCGGCCCAGGCGCATGAGCTGGCCATGCTTTACCACCAGCTGGGCAAGCTGCTGGCGCAGAAGGCAAGGGAAGGTTTGGCCGCCGCCCGAACCGGCCGGCCCGTCGAAGTGGACGCCCTGGCGGCGGACGCGGAGGACGCCTTCGCCAGGGCGATCGAGTTGGACGAGCCGCTGGCCCGCGACAACGCCGACGTGCCGCGCTATCGGTTCGGCCTGGCCCAGCACTATATGGACATGGGCGACCTCTTTTTGTGGACCGCCCGCCATCCGGACAAAGCCCGGGCGCCCTACCAGGCCGCGGTGGAATTGCTGGAGGCGCCGTCGGCGAAGGACGCAGCGCATGAACATGAAGGCGACCTGGGCTGTGCCTGCGAAAAGCTCGGCCAGGCGTGGCTGCGTCCGCCGGACCCGAACCCCCAGGCGGCCGCCGATGCGCTGTCGAAGGCAGTGGAACACTTAGGGGCCGCGCTGAAGCGAACGCCCGGCAACGCTTCCTATAGCAGAATCCTCGCGGACGCCGTGCAAACGCTGAACCAGCTGCAAACGGATCGCAAGCCATGACGGCCTGACGGAGGCTGGGACGGGAGGAGCGATATGGAACGCCGTCCATTCGGCCCCACCGGGCGCGAAGTTTCGGCGATCGGCCAGGGGACATGGTCCATCGAGGAGGGCGACCGCGCCGGCGCGATCGCCGCCCTGCGCCTGGGCCTCGACCTTGGCATGAGCCACATCGACGCGGCCGAGATGTACGGCGACGGCGCCGCGGAGGAGATGGTCGGCGAGGCGATCGCCGGCCGCCGCGACGAGGTCTTCCTGATATCCAAGGTGCTGCCCAGCAACGCCTCCCGGACCGGGACGATGGAGGCCTGCACGCGGTCGCTGGCCCGTCTCCGGACCGACCGGCTGGACTGCTGCTTGCTGCACTGGCGCGGCAGCTACCCGCTGGCGGAGACGTTCGAGGCGTTCGAGCGGCTCTACCGCGAAGGCAAAATCCTCTCCTGGGGCGTGAGCAATTTCGACATTGCGGATCTTGAAGATGCCTTGAAGGTCGCCGGCGAGGGCGTGATCGCCTGCAATCAGGTGCTGTACCACGTGCGGCAGCGCGCGATCGAGCACGCCGTCCTGCCCTGGTGCGAAGATCACGGCGTCGCCGTGACCGCCTACAGCCCCTTCGGCCACGGCGACTTCCCCGGCCCACAAACCGCGGGCGGCCGCGTCCTCCAGGAGATCGCCGCCGCGCACCGCGCGACATCCCGCCAGGTCGCACTTGCTTTCTTGACGCGGCGGCAGTCGGTCTTCGCCATTCCCAAGGCGTCCAACCCCGAACACGCTCGACAAAACGCTGCGGCCGGCGACCTGCGGCTGTGGGACGCCGAAGTCGCCCGGATCGACGAGGCGTTTCCCGTCGGCCGCCGTCCCCGCGTGCTGCCGACGCTGTAGGCGACAGGGGCCCGCCAGAGCACGCAGCGCGAGCAAGTGCGAGACCCCGTCACTTGCTCGCGCTGCGTGTTCAGCCATTCTTCGCGACTCCCCCTCTCCGCGTACACGGCGGCGTTCGCCAACCGGCTAACGGCGTCGGCGGCGCGATGGGCGGGAACCGAAAAGCGGGTATGATAGAGTCGCAATTGGCCAATTCGGAACGTCCCTTTTTCCGCCCGCTGAACCAGGCGCGCGGCCTGCTGCGGGCGCTGGATATGGCGGAGCAGCAGCTGTGACGACGGGCGGCCGGCTTACTTCTTGACCGGAATCCAGTGCGGCCAGGTGGGATCCTTCTCCAGGCGCTCCGAAAAGGCGATGCTCCAATCGTAATTGAAGGTATTGATGGAACGCGTGGCAATCGCTTCCTGGAAATGATGCAGGGCGCCCTTCCGGTCCCCATCCGCTAGCATCGATAGAGCAATTTGATAGTGCGACACGCACAGCCAGAACTTGTGATGTTCTACCGCATGCAGGAGATCTTCTGCGGAGAGATCCCCGCAAGCGTAGTCATAGGTTTTTAGCCCGATGGGGTCGAACAGGGAATTGTCTTGCTTGCGCAGCTCTCGATACGCCTCCTGAGCCTGGGCTTTGTGTCCTAACAGATACAGCACGGACGGGCATAGCGCTCCCCCTGAGCCGTTTGGATAGCGCGCTGCGAGAATCTTGTACGCTTCAAGAGCCCGAGCCTCGCCGTCCGGCAGTTCGAGCAGACAAAATGCTCCCGCCAGGTCGTGCTGACAGTCGTGCATTTTCCTCCGCTTTGTTACCTCCAGGGCCTTTTCGAACTGCCCGTGTCGATAGAGATCCCATGCATAACCATAAATGCACAAGCCGGTTGTTCCAGCCTCGGCCGCCTTACGCGACAACGCACCGCAAGCGTCGTACTGTTTGGTGGCGTAGTAATACATGAAGCGACCCCAGAAGGGGGCTGGCATGTTGCCATAGCGTTCCAGCGCCTGCGCGTCATTGCCAGCTTGAGTCAAAGCGGCCTCGCGCTTCTCTTTTTGGCCGGTTTCTTCATACGCCCCGGCCGCCGCCAGTTCAGCCATGATGCTCGGATAGAGCACCCCCGGATTGTTGGGCAACATCGCCTTGGCGACCGTGGCGTCTGTTACCGCCAACTCCGCGTCCTTTGGATCTGCTGTGTCGAAAGCCAGCGTGGAGCGAATCATGGCTCGTGTCGCTCGCCCTTCTGGGGAATCATGCTGACGAAGCGCCTCGTCCATCATCTGCATACCGCGGCTGGGATCGTAAATGGCAACTGCGCAGCCTTTGTAAAGGTAATCTTCCGGCGTGACGGGTGTGAGCCTTTCGACCTCTCTCATGGCTTGTTCCATGCTTTCGGTCTGCATGTTGACACTATATGCAATCGCCAACATGCCCCGTGCCCATGCGCTTTGCGGCATCATGTCCACCGCCTGCTCCAGCAGCGGAATCGCCGCGTCGAGGTCGCCGCGGTGGAAAGCTACTTGACCCCGCAGCAATCGTACCTCTCCCGGCGACGCCCCCGCCCGCTCGGCCTCCGCGATGGCCTTATCCGCCGCCTCCAAGTCGCCGCTCATCGCCGCGGCAATGGCCTTATCCAGCGCGTTCTGCCGCTGCTCCGCCAGCAGCTTCTGCTCCGCTTCCTTCTGCTGCGCCAATCGTCGCTGCTCCGCGGCGTATGCCTGGTAGGCGAAGAATCCCGCCGCCGCGGCCAGCACCAGCGCAACCGCCAGCGTCGCCGCCAAAGCCGGATGTCGTCGCACCCATTTCCGCATCCGCCCCAGCGGCCCCACGCGCTTCGCCGCGATGGCGAAGCGGTTCACGTACCGCCGCAGGTCCTCCGCCATCGCCCCCGCCGTCTGATACCGCCGGTCCGGGTCCTTCTCCAGCGCCTTGAGACAGATCGTCTCCAGATCGACCGGCACGCGCTTGTTCACCTTCCGCGGCGGCCGCGGGTCCTTCTGCACGATCTGCGCCAGCACCTGCTCCCGCGTCTTGCCCCGAAACGGCGGCTCCAGCGTCAGCAGTTCGTACAGCGTCGCCCCCAGGGAGTAGACGTCGGTGCGGTGGTCCAGCGGCAGCCGGCCGGCCGCGATCTGCTCCGGCGACATGTAGGCCGGCGTGCCGACGAACTCGCCGCTCACCGTCATGCCCGGCTCCTCCAGCACGCGGGCCAGTCCGAAGTCGGTGACGCTCAGCCGCCCGTCCGGCGACAACAGCAGGTTCGACGGCTTCACGTCGCGGTGGACGACGCCGCTTTGGTGCGCATGTTCCAGGGCGTCAGCCACGTCCGCAATCATGCGGGCCGCGCTGTCGAAGTACTCGCCGCCGGACCGCAGCGACGAGGCGCTCAGCGCGGCGGACGGCGAGGTGGAATCGCCGCCGGGGACGTAGGGTCCGGTCTGGTCCAGCACAGGCGAGCGGGGGGCGTCAGCCCCCGGATTAGGCGAGTCAACAGGGGGCTTACGCCCCCCGCTCGCCGCCTTTGCCGCCGCTTCCCGCAGCTGCCGGAGGACCACGTCGAGAGACGGCCCCTCGATCCGCTCCATGGCGTAGTAGAGGACGCCGTCGGCCTCGCCGCTGGCGTAGACGGGGACGATGTTGGTGTGATGCAGCTTGGCGGCGGCATGGGCCTCGCGGCGGAAGCGCTGCACCCCCTTGGGCGACATGCCGATGCCGGCGGCCAGCACCTTGAGGGCGACCTTACGGTCGAGCGACAGCTGGCGGGCTTCATAGACGACGCCCATGCCGCCGCGGCCGATCTCACGCACGATCTCGAAGTCGCCGAGCTGCTGAGTCATGGCGGGGAACTCTCGGGAGGCGTAAGCTTACTTCTTGATCGGAATCCACGGCGGCCACGCGGGGTCGCGCTCCATGCGGCCGAGGAATAGCCAGCTGAAGTCGGCGGTCCATTGCTCCAGCGTTTTGAGTTCTACAGCCTTGCGGAAGTGTTCGCGGGCGCCGTCCCGGTTCCCGTCGGCCAGTTCCGTCAGGGCCACAGAATAGTGGGCGCTGCACTGGTTCCAGCGCGAGGCGCCCGCCGCCTTCAGCAGCTCGTCCGTCGTGATCCGGTCGCAGTGGTATTCCTGCTCCTGCCGAAAGTACACGTCCCGCAGCCCGTGCTCGGACGGCGCTGGTTCATGGTCTCTATCCCAGGCCACGGCTTCCTTCTTTCGTCCCAGTAAGCGCAAGATGTCCGTGGCCCCGTACGACGTATTACGATCCAAAGGTTGCTGTACCCACACTTTCCACGCCTCGAGCGCCCGCCCTGGCCCGCCGGGCAAGTCGGGCAGGAAATAGAGCCGGAGCCAGTCATTGGAAGGAACAGGGTAGGCCTCCAGGACCTCGACGGCTTTGGCAGGATCGCCGCGCCGGTACAGCGCCATCGCGTACCACCCCGCCACCAGCTGGTCGTGCGTTCTTTCCCAGGCGTGACCGCAGGTCTCCAGCAAAGTCTTTTCGTCATTAACGTAGCGATAATAGCGGAAAAGGCATGACACGGCGTCCGGGTCGTCGTCGTGGCGCCGGAGAATCTCAACTTCGCGGGCGGCCTCGGCGAGGGCCTCTTGCTGCTTGTCCGGCCGTCCGGCCGCCGCATAGGCGCTCGCGGCCGCCAGGCGGGCCTTCACGCTTCCGACAAGGCACCTGGGATCGTCCGGGAGGAAACGCTTGACGGCGTCCTCGTCTTCCACGGCCGCCTTGGCCGTGCCGAGATCGTCCGTGTCGTCGGCCCGGTTGGTCCGTATGTCGCCGCGGAATTTATACGCGAAAAGGGAAGGGCGCCGCTGAATCGCTTCGTCAGCGCACTGGAGGGCGCCTTCATAGTCCTCGTACATGCGCGTGATGCCAATGAAAAGGAAGTCATCCGCCGTCTCGGGCGTGAGGTCGCGCAGCTCCGCCAGCGACTGCCTTTCCGCCTCCGCTTTTTCGTCGTCGCCATAGGCCAACGCCAACAGAGCCCGGGCGCCGGCGCTCTTCGGCATAAGCGCGGCCGCGCGCTCCAGTTGCTTGACCGCATCCGCTGACTCGCCGTGGTACAGGGCGATAAAGCCGCGTACCAGGTACATCTGGCCGTCGGTTGCGCCCAGCCTTTCCGCCTCAGCGGCCGCGCGTTCCGCCCCGCTCCAGTCCTGGCTCATCGCGGCCGCCATCGCCTTGTCCAGCGCGTTCTGCCGCTGTTCGGCCAGCAGCTTTTGCTCCGCCTCGTTCTTCTCCGCGAGCCGCCGCTGTTCCCCCGCATAGCTCTGGTATGCCTGGTATGCAAAGAAACCCGCCGCCCCTGCCAGAATCACTGCAAGCGCCAGCGTCGCCGCCAGCGCCGGATGCCTTCGCGCCCACTTCCGCATCCTCCCCAGCAGCCCCACCCGCCGCGCCGCAATGGCGAAGCGGTTCACATACCGCCGCAAATCCGCCGCCATCGTCCCCGCCGTCTGATAGCGCCGATCCGGGTCCTTCTCTAGCGCCTTCAGACAAATCGTCTCCAAATCCACCGGCACCGAGCGATTCAGCCGCCGCGGCGGACGCGGCTCCTTCTGCAGCACCTGCGCCAACACCTGGTCGCGCCGCTCCCCGGTGAACGGCGGTTGCAGCGTCAGCAATTCGTACAGCGTCGCCCCAAGGGAGTACACGTCGGTGCGGTGGTCGATCGGCACGCGGCCGCCGGTGATCTGCTCCGGCGACATGTAGCGCGGCGTCCCAACGAACTCGCCCGTCTGTGTCATGCCCGGCTGCTCCAGCACCCGGGCCAGGCCGAAGTCGTTCAGGCTCAGTCGGCCGTCCGGGCCAAGCAGCAGGTTCGACGGCTTCACGTCGCGGTGGATCACCCCCTGGTGGTGGGCGTAATCCAGGACGTCGGCCACGTCGGCGATCATGCGCGCCGCCGCGTCGAAGTAGGCGCCGCCCGAGCCGACCGACGAGGAACTCAGTCCTGCCGTCAGGAGCGCATTGGTCGAACCGGGTACGTACGGCCCGGTCTGGTCCAGGTCAGGCGAGCGGGGGGCGTCAGCCCCCTGATTCGGCGAGTTATCAGGGGGCTGACGCCCCCCGCTCGCCGATTCAAGGCGCAGCTTGGCGAGGACCTGGTCGAGGGACGGCCCGTCGATCAGCTCCATGGCGTAGTAGTGCTGGCCGTCGTGTTCGCCGGTGGCATAGACGGGGACGATGTTGGTGTGATGCAGCCTGGCGGCTGCCTCGGCCTCGCGGTGGAAGCGCTGCACCGCCTGCGGGGTCAGCCCGAGTCGGCCGCTGAGGACCTTGAGGGCGACCTTGCGGTTGAGCGACAGCTGGCGGGCCTCATAAACGACGCCCATGCCGCCGCGGCCGATCTCGCGCACGGTCTCGAAATCGCCCAGTCGCTCGTTCATCGGCGGCATCCTCCGGGGACGCCCGAATTGCAGGGTAGGCTTCCTTCCTCTTCTTATTGTTTTTGCAGCGCGAACATCCCCGATTTCGGCCGGAGCGCCGCGGCCTGCATGGCCGCCCCCACGGGGTTGAACATCGCGTTCATCGCAAGCAGGCTCTGGGCAGCCCCGTTCGGATGGAACTGGCTGGTGTAGCGCCCCCGCAAGCCGCCAAAGAAGATTTCGCCGTCGATGCGCACGTCCCAGCGCCCCTCGGCGCCGTGGACCGCGCCGACCAGCATCAGCGCCCCGTTGTCCGCGATGGTTCCGGTCAGACATCCCTGCGCGCCGGCGCCGCCGCTGGTGTAGGAGGCCTGGACGGTCGCGCGGCCCGACGGCCGTTCGATGCCGACGATCTGGAAAGCGGCCCAGATAGGCATGCCGCTCGTCGCGTCATGGCCCCAGAGACCCTGATACATCCCAAGCCGTTGATCCGGCGGCGGGGCCATACGCGGCGGCGGAGGGGCCAACTCCGCCACCGGAATGACATCCAGAATCTCCTCGGCTTCGGGCAACGGCGGCGGGGTCGCGGCTCGCCGGGCCTCGGCCGTCCGGACCGGTTGGATCGGATTCGCCTGCTTGGGAGGCGGCGCTTGGACGGGCGTTTTTCTCGACGCCGGCGGCCCCTTTCGGAGCAGCTCGCGGAACGCCGCCGCGTTGGGCGGCCGTCTTTCCGGCTTGGGTTCCAGCGCCTGCGTCAGCGCCTCGCGCGCCTGTTCCGGAGCGTGCCGCGGCTCGTACTGGTCCGGCTCTCGTATTTCCGGTTTGTCATAATTCAGAGCGTAATAGAGGGACGCCGCCAGGCAGTACACGTCCGTGCGGGCGTCGGCCGGTTTGCCGCGCAGCTGCTCCGGGGCGGCGAACATCACCGTGCAGCCCGCCGAGCGGCCGGTCGTCGTCAGCCCCTTGCCGGAGGCCGGCGCGGCCAGGCCGAAATCGACCAGCACCGGCGGCGCGGCCCGGCGCACGAGGATGTTGGCCGGCTTCACGTCGCGATGGACGATGTTCTGGGCGTGGGCCGCCGCCAGTCCGTCCGCCACCGTGAGGAACAGCCCGATGCCCTGGACCACCGACAGCGGTCCCTTTTTTTGCAGCATCTGTTGCAGCGATTGGCCGTCGATGAACTCCATCAGGAAATACCAGCACGCCGCGTCAGCGGCGTAACCGAAGTTGTCGATCTCCACGAGATGCTTGTGGCCGCGCAGCTTGAACAGCGTGGCGATTTCCTGCTTAAAGCGATCCACGAAGGCAGGATCCTGCGACAGATCCGGGTGCATCACTTTCAGCGCCCGCACCTGTCCGTGACGGCTGGCCTTGAACACCTGGCCCCAGCCGCCGGCGCCGAGCAGCAGGTCGAGCCGCCATCCGTCCAGCACGTCGCCGATCTTGGGCGCCTTTCGTTCGGAAGCCCCGCCGGCGGGGCGCTGCGACTGCGTATGCCGCGTCGCCGACGTCACCTGGCGATGCAGCTCCGCCAGCTCCGCATCGTCGGACCGCAGCCGGACGGCTCGCGCCAGCGTCTCTTCCGCTTCGGGCAGTTTTTGCTCCGCCATCTGCACCGCCGCTAGCGCCGTCGCGGTGGCCGCCGAGGTCGGCTGCGCCTTGGCCGTCTCCAGGTATTTCCGCCCCGCCTCCTCAATGCGGCCCGCTTGCAGGGCGCGGGCCGCGTTCTGGAACTCGCGCAGCACCTTGCGGAATTCGTCCAGCGTCAGGCCGGCCGAGCGCATCTCCTCGACGAAATCGGCGACGCCGGCGGTGCGCTTCATCAGCGGCAGCATATCGTCCAGGATGCCAGCCGCGTACCCCTGCCCCTTGAGCAGCTGGCGGTTCTGCTCCTCCAAACGATCGAAACGACGCGCGAGATCGTCCAACCGACGGAGAGCGGCTTGACAATGCACGTCGGTCGCCATGGCGACTTCCAGCGTCCGCGACGCTTCCAGCGGCAGCTTTTCCAGCGACGCGATCTTGCCTGTCAGCGCTCCCAGGTCGCCGTTCAGCACGTCCAGCACTTCCGCGACCCGTTGCAGGTCCTCGGCCGTCGCCGGCGGCGTCTTGGCTTCGCTCGCTTCCAGATTGTCCTTCAGGGTCTCGTGAGCGCAATCGAGCGCTTTCTCAACGAGGTCCACGACCGCCCCGCCGCCGGGGATGACGGCGCCGA
>DATKHW010000036.1:0-4250 GCA_035546275.1 Gemmataceae bacterium | reverse complement strand
TGATTCGTCACTCCATCAGGGGGCTTACGCCCCCCGCTCGCCGCGCCCGGTTAGCGGGAGCAGAATTCGATGATGAGTTGCTCGCGGATGTCTTGAATTCGCGGGTCCACGTCGGCCCGGGTGGGCAGGCGCGCCACGCGGCCTTCCGGCGGTTCGGCGCCGAGCCGCTCCAGGTAGTCGGGCGGCGGCGGCGGGTTGGCCTGCATGTTGAGCCGCACCAGCTGTAAGGCGCGCGGCCGATTCTTCAACCGCACCACGTCGCCGGCGCGCAGCAGACGGCTGGGAATGTCGCAGGAATGGCCGTTGACCTCCACTTGGCCGTGGCTGACCAGCTGCCGAGCGCTGGCTCGATTCGGCGTCCAGCCGAGGCGATAGACGATGTTGTCCAGCCGGCGCTCCATGATGCTCAGCAGCTGTTCGCCGGTGTTCTCCGGCGACCGCGAAGCCAGCTCGAAGTATCGGCGGAACTGCCGTTCCAACAGGCCGTAAAAGCGCTTCAGCTTCTGCTTCTCGCGGAGGCGGATGCCGTATTCGCTCGGCTTGCCGCGGCGGTAGCCGTGCATGCCGGGGGCCACGTTGCGGCGGTCGATGGCGCACTTGGGGCTTTCGCAGCGCGTTCCCTTGAGGAAGAGCTTGACGCCTTCGCGCCGGCACAACTTGCAAACAGGATCGGTCGTGCGTGCCATGGGTTCCCTTGTCTATGAGCCCGAAGCGCCAGCAAGGGGCGTCCTTACCCTTGCTGGCGCTTCGGGCTGATCGATGCTTGACTCACACGCGCCGCTTCTTCGGCGGCCGGCAGCCGTTGTGCGGCAACGGCGTCACATCCTCGATGGCCTTGACGTTCAACCCGGCGGCCTGCAGCGCCGTGATGGCGGACTCGCGGCCGGAACCCGGTCCCTTGACCCGCACCTCGACTTCCTTCAGGCCGAACTTCGACGCCTTCTCCGCCGCTACTTCCGCCGCCCGCTGGGCCGCGAACGGCGTGCTTTTGCGGCTGCCCTTGAAACCGACCGTGCCGGCCGAGGCGTAACAGAGCGCATCGCCGTTGGTGTCGGTGATGGTGACGATGGTGTTGTTGAACGTCGCCTTGATGTGGGCCACGCCCCGGCTGACGTTGCGTCGCTGCTTGCGTTTCTTGCTCTTGGCCATGTTCGTCCCTTGTCCCTTGTCCCTTGTCCCTTGTCCTTCGCCTCAAGGGACAAGGACAGATCACCGCATTTCCTTGACGCCCTTCTTGCCGGCCACAGTGCGCCGCGGTCCCTTGCGAGTGCGGGCGTTGGTGCGAGTCCGCTGGCCGCGAACCGGCAGGCTCTTGCGGTGGCGCAGGCCGCGATAGCAGCCGATGGCCTTGAGCCGGTCGATGTTCTGGTGAACCTGCCGGCGCAACGGCCCCTCGACGGTGTATTCGCGGTCGAGCAGCGTGGCGATGCGGCTAATCTCGTCGTCGTTCAGCTCCTTGGCCCGCCGCTGCGGATCGACGCGGACCTCTTCACACACGCGCAGCGCCAGCGTCGGCCCAATGCCGTAGAGGTAGCGGAGCGCGATGTGCGTCGGCTTGTCGTTCGGAATGTCCACGCCCAGGATACGCGGCATATCTCGGCTCTCCTCGCTCAGCCCTGACGCTGCTTGTGACGCGGGTTGGTGCAGATCACCAGCAGTTTGCCGTGGCGGCGAACCAGCTTGCAGTTCTCACAGATTCGTTTGACGCTCGCACGGACCTTCATGCCCAGACTCCCGAACGGCTGCGCCGGATGCGGAAATTCGGTGAATTGTTTTTTGTAGCGAATGGCGCGCCGGGAAGCAAGGGCGAGTTTTTTGACGGCGGCGCTTCGCCCGGGCCCCGTGCGGCCGTCGCCGGCTTGGCGCTGGCGGCCGGCGCGCCGGACAGGTAATCTCACGGAACTCGCATTCCTCCCGGAGAACCGTCGATGTTGAAGCGCATCCCGTTCGTCGCAGCAGTCGCCTTGCTCACGATTTGGCCGGCGGTCCGCGCCGACGACAAGGCCGTCGCCTTCCCCTTCAAAGACGGCGATCGCGTCGCCTGGATCGGCAGCTCCTCGACCAACATCGGCGTCTGGCCGCGGACGATGGAGTTTCTGCTGCGCACGCGGAACCCCGACGTGCATCTGACGTTCCACAAATTCAGCACCGGCGGCGGCACGTTCGCCACGGGCGCGGAAAAGCTCGACGGCTGGCTGGCCGATTTTAAGCCGACGCTGGTGTTCCTCAACTACGGCGGCAACGACGCCGCGGCCGGCGAGGCGGGATTGCCGCAATTCAAGGAGAACATGGAAAAGTGCGTCGCTAAGGTCGAGGCGGCCGGCGCCCGCGTGGTGCTGGTGACGCCGCAGGCCGCCGACGTACGGAAGTCCGGCGAAGAGGCCGCGGCCAACCGCCGGCTCTACGCCGAGACGATGCTGGCCTTCGCTAAGGAAAAAGGCTGGCCGGTCGTGGACACCCACCATCCGCTGGAGACGCTGCAGCGCGAAGGCGAAAAGGCCGACAAGGACTTCACCATCAACAAGGACAAAATCCACCTGACCGATCCGGGATACGTGGCGTGGGGCTGTTTCCTCTATGAACGGCTGACGCCGCCGGCGTGCGAATGCAAGGCGGTGCTGACGGCGGACGGCAAAACGACGGCGACGACGCGCTGCAAGGTGGAGGACGTGAAGGCGGAGGCGGGGACGCTGTCGTTTGTGCGGCGCGACGAGGTGTTGCCGATCCTGCCGCCGGCCGCGCTCTTGCCGCCGCGGGGTCCGGTCCCGCTGGAGAAGCTGTCGCCGTACTTGCTGGCGGTGACGGGTCTGCCGGACGGTAATTACGAGATCCTTTGCGAGGACAAACCCATCGGCGAGGCGACGGCCAGCCGGCTGGCGGAGGGCGTCAACCTGAACACGTTGCTGCTGGATTCGGGCAAACCGGCGCCGTGGGCGGAGCTGGCGGAGCAGCTGTGGGCGGGCAAGGGCCTGGACCAGATCGGGGCGACGCGATGGCGGTTTGCGGTTCGCAAGAAGTAAGCTCGGCGGATGCAAGGATCGCACGCACACGGAAGGGACCCTAGGAGGTGCGATGAGCGAACCGAGGCCGTGGCATCGATTGTTTGGCGTGTCCCTCGTGGACTTTTTCCGTGGCGCGCCCGTCCTCGTAGAACTCGAGAAGGATTTGTCGCTCAAGCAGCAACTGCTTGACGTGGTCCTTATCCGCAAAGGCGCTGGGCTGCTCTCCCGCCGGCTGCCTGACGGCTTTGAAGAGTTGGCCGCGCACAACCTGGTCAGCTTCAAGTCCTACCAAGAGGCGCTGGACGGCTGGGCGCTCAATGAGCTAGTCGGCCATTACGTCAATTATCGCAAGCAGGCCAGCCCCTCGATGCAGGAGTTGCTGCCCGAAACGGACTTTCGGCTGTTCGCCGTCAGCGTCCGCTTCCCGCAGGTGCTGGCGCGGCAGACCACACTTACCCCGGTGCGGCCTGGCGTTTACGACGTGCGGCAATTTACGGGGACGATTCGCGTAGTGGTCGTGCATGAGTTGCCGCAGGAGGAGCATAACGCCCTGCTGCACCTGTTCAGCGCCCGCACGGACCTGGTACGATATGGCGCGGCGCACTACCGACCGCGGTCGGAAGAGACGAGCACTCTGCTGCTGCAACTCTTCCAAAGATATCGTTTGGAGGTTGCGATCATGCCCGATCCGCTGCAAGAGTTGGCGCGCGAAACGATCGACGAACTCCTTAAGGAGTTGCCGGTCAAGGAGCGCATTAAAGGGCTGTCCGTGGACGATCTGCTGGCAGCCCTATCGCCGGAAACGCGGGCTGCGTTGGCCCAGCGCCTCAGGGAAAACGGCGCCGCGCCGAAACCCGGCGGCGCGTGACGGCCAGAGGATCGGGCGCCGGCGACCGGCTCGTCATTTCTTCGCTTTCAGCTCCGGCAGGGGCATGGACACCGGCAGATCGTCGCCGGGCGGATCGTCCTCGAACGAATGTCCGCCGTCGTCTCGGCCGTTGACGCCGACGCTGTAGAACAGGTAGCCCTTGTCCGTTATGTGGTATATGAGCGGCCCACCGGAGAACTGGTCGTCCGGGATCGCCGACAGGTATTTGGGAGCGAGATCGTCGAGCTTGGCGGGATACCCGCCGTGGTCGCGGCGATAGGCGGCCAGGGCGAAGGCGATTTGCACATTGCGCCCCACCTGCTCAAGGCGGTCGAGAGTGTCAAGCAATTGGCCATAGCCCGGAAGCGAAAGGCCAATGG
>DATKHW010000035.1:0-17190 GCA_035546275.1 Gemmataceae bacterium | reverse complement strand
GAGCCGGCTGATGAACCAGTATCAGCCGGCTCACGCCGGCCGCTCGCCGTCGAATGCGCTTTCGATCCATCCGCCGCCCAGCACGCGCGGGCCGTCGTAGAATACCACCGCCTGGCCCGGCGTCACGGCGCTCTGGGCTTCCTCAAACACGACGCGGGCGCCGCCGTCCGGTAGGGCCGTGACTGTCGCCGGTGCGGCCGCATGACGATACCGAATCTTCGCCGAACACGCCAGCGGGGCCGACGGCGGCGCCGGCGTCAGCCAGTTCACCCGCGACGCCAGCAGATCCGTCGCCAGCAGATCTTCCTTGTCGCCGATCACGACCTCGTTGTCGCCCGGCACGATGCGGAGGACGTACCGGCGTTCTCCCGCGGCGAAACCGAGGCCTTTCCGCTGGCCGACGGTGAACCGCTCAATGCCGTCATGCGCGGCCAGCATCCGACCGGACGTATCCACAATGCGCCCGGCGGTCGCCGTCTGCGGCCGGCGCTCGCGGATCAGGGCGGCGTGATCGCCGTCCGGCACGAAGCAGATTTCGACGCTGTCCGGCTTGTCGGCCACGCCCAGCCCCGCCGCCCGCGCCGCGGCCCGCACCTCGTCCTTGCGGCGGTCGCCGATCGGAAAAAGAAGATGCGGCAGGATGGAACGGGGCAAGCCGTACAGGACGTAGGACTGGTCCTTGTCCGGGTCGGCAGCCCGGTGCAGCTCGAATTCATCGCCGTTCCGCCCGACGCGGGCGTAATGGCCGGTCGCAATGTAATCGGCTTCGATCTGCCGGCCGTAGGTCCAGAGCTGGCCGAACTTCAGCCAGCTGTTGCAGACCACGCATGGATTCGGCGTCCGTCCGGCCAGGTACTCGTCGGCGAAGTAGTCGATGATGCGGTCGAAATCCTTCTCGAAATCGAGGGCGTAAAACGGGATGTCGAGGCGATCGGCCACGCGACGGGCGTCGCCGGCGTCCACGGCGCTGCAGCAGCCCTTCTTGCGGTCGGCCCGGGCGTCCTCGCGGCCATGGGTGCCGGTGCGCATGAACAGACCGATGACGTCGTAGCCCTGCTCGCGCAGCAGCAACGCCGCCGTGGAGCTGTCCACGCCGCCGCTCATCGCCAGCACCACCCGCGCCGCCATGCCGTCGCCCTCAAAGGAACGGTCGCCGTCTCCTATCAGCATATACAGACACGGCATTGGCCGCGACGGTTCTCCCAAATGCCGAACGGCCCGCCGGACTTCATCCGGCGGGCCGTTTGTTGTGTTTCCATCCGACAAGGGGAAATCCGTGCAGGAGACGCGATCGGTTTTACTTGGGCGCGTTGGGATTCTGAGGATTCTGGTTGACCGGCGGAGTCGGATTGCTGGACGGCGCCGCGGCGGCCACGGTCGGCTTCGGCGGCGGTGAGCCGGGGAAGCGGCTGTAATCGAGGGCCAGAAACACCATGCCGGCGACCTGCGCCACAAGCGACAGGATCAGCAGTCCGGTGTAGGCGTCGTTGCGCGGCTTCGTTTGACTTGCAGGACGGCCGTAAGCGCGGCCGCGAGAATGATCGGGCATAATTCCTTCCCCCTCGGAATGGTCTTGTATCTAGAATCACAACCGGGCGATGGTGGGGCGCTCAGCCGCCCGAAATCCGGCTGCTCACCGTGTCGCCGGGCTGCGGCGGATTCACCGGCTTGCCCATCAGCTGGCCGACCGCCTCGGTGTTCCGCACGTCGATCAGCTTGATTCGGCCCACGTACTTCGACTGGTCGGGGACTAGCGTGTTCAGACGGTAGACTTCCAGCGTGTTGCCCTTCACCAGGCCGGCGTCGCTGCCGATCGTGATGCGGACCAGGCCGCTCGGATCGACTTCGCTGATGAGGCCCTCGACGCTTTCCAGCGGCGGGTTGGGGCCGTTTTTCGACTGGAGGGAAACCGGCACAACGCCGCTGGCCACGAGCTTCTGATTGTCGCGCGCCAGCTTGTCGTTTTCCTTCTCCAGCTCCTTGGCCCGCAGCTCGAAGGCGTCGGCCTTGATCTTCATGGCCACCTGCTCGTCGTGCGCCTTGCCGACCGCCTTGACTAGCTCCAGGTTCTTGGTCACCTCAGTCGCCACCTGATCGCGGGCGTCCTTCGCCTCGGCCTGGTGCTTGAGGGCTTCGGCCTGGGCGGCGTTCAGGTCGGCGCTGCTGTCCGCCAGCGTCTTCTTGGCCGCGGCCACCTCGCCGCGCAACGTGGCGACGTCCTTCTTCAGACTGACGCTCTCGTCCAGAGCGGCCTTGAGCGTCGTCGTGATCTTGTCCACCTTGACGCCCGGTTCGTCCTTGGCGTCGATGGCGAACTTGTCCTTCAAGTTCGGATCGTTGGCGATCTTGTTCAGCACGTTGTCGTTGAACTTGCTGGTGAAATCGCGGGCGTCGCGCAGCTGCGTCTGGTAAGCCTGGTTGCTGGACTCCGACGCCGTGAAGCTGGTGTTCAGGTCGTCGTAGGCCTTTTTCCAGTGGGTCTGGGAGATGTACGTGTAGACCACGAACGCCCCGACGACCAGGCTGAAGATCAGGTTGAAGAAAACCAGGATCTTGCCGACTGCTGTCATTGGTCCTTCCCCCTTAACCGTGCGGAATTCCGAATGGAATCGCCGCCAGCGGCTGGCGTCGCGCGCCGCTCTCCTGCCGTCCCCCGGACGTACCCCCTGACGAGTGGGGCGGGAATATGCCGTCGGTCCCGCCCCCTGTCAACTGCAATTTCTGCACGGCCGCACCGCACCCAACGGCCGCGGCCGCGCCCCCCCTATCCGCCGACCCCGGCGATCACGGCGTCGTGGCCGTCACCGCCGGCTTCTCCAATTGCTTCTTCCGCGCTTCCAGCTGCAGCTTGCGGCTCTGGAGCAGCTCGTAGTCCACCTGCACCAGTCCCTTGGCCATCTGCACCAGGGCCATCTCCCCATCGTTGGTCATGACCCGTTTGCCGTCGTCGCCGACCTTGACCTTCCAGACCGTCTTTCCATTTTCCTGCGCCGACGCCATCTCGCCGCCCACGCCGATGACGCCCTCCAACTTGGCCTTCTCGTCCCGAATGCGCTGATCCAGGCCCCGAGCAAAGGCCGTCGCCCCCTTGAGCGCTTCCAGGTCGCCGCGATGCTTGGTGAGCATGTCGATCAGTTTATTCTTATATGTTTTCGTGTCTTCGTCATCGTCGGCTTTCGGCGCCAGCGCCTTGATTTCGTCGTCCACCTTGGCGGTCACGTCGGCCACGCCCGACGGGCCGATCAGGCGGAGCGTCAGCTTCACGTCCTCTTGAGCCGTAGCCAGCAGCTTTTCAAACGTGTTCAGGATTTCTGTGTTTTTTCCTGCAATCGCCGTGGCGTAATCGGTCGCCGACATCAGAGGATTGCCATAGCGGTCCTGCACCGGAACCATCGCCGGCAGGCCGTTGTTGTTCTTATCAGGAACCGTGGCGGCGTTTTGGTAATCCAGCGCCAGGACCGATTTGCCGGTTTCCAGGTTCTGCAGCTGCTGGGCGTACCAGCCCACGTCCTGCTTGCGGCGTTCCTCCGCCGGCGGCAGCGCGGCGCGAGCTTCGCTCCAGGCCTTGTCGGCCGGCGCCAGCAGCGCCGCAGCCTGCTTCACCTTCTCCTGCCGCGCGACCAGCTCGCCGGCCGGCTGGTCGGCCGTGGCCTTCGTATCGGTCCAGTCCACGCGGTAGAAATACACCGCCCCCCCGATGGCCGCCATCAGCAGGCTCAGACCGAGGGTGGCAATCACCAGAATCTTACCGAGCAGTTCCATAAGCGCCTTGTTCCTTCTCTCTGCGGGTGACGCGGGGAGGGAAACCGCGGTCAATGCTTGTTCTCCAGCTCTCGAATCTGCTTCTCCAGTTCGAGGTTCTCGCCGAGCAGGTCGCGGCCTTCGTTGCGCTTGTCGTAGAGTTGCTTGGACATCTGGCGCAGCTCGACCATCGCCCCGTCGGCCCGGGCGCGAGCGGCGGCCAGCTCCCGTTCCTGGGCCTGCACCTTGGCTTGTTGTGTATCCTTGATGCCCGTCTGCTTGTCGAGTTCCTTGGCGACGTCGTCAAGCAGCTGGCCGGCGTTGTGCAACCGCACCGCCTGGTTCTTCAAGTCCTCAATCCGCGCCCGATGGACGACGGCGAAAGCCTCACGTTCTTTGTCCCGCTGGGCCTGCAGATCGTCGCCGAGAGTCCGCAGCAGCGCCGCCTGGTCGTTGATCTCCTGCACGGCCTGATTCAGACCGACCACATGCACGAAGCGGATATAATCCGGCGAGCCGGCCGCGCCCTTCTGCGCCTCGTCGGGATGGAGCGCCTCGACCACGTTGAAAAGGTAGTGGGCGATGGCGGTGCGCTGGTAGCCGGCCAGCTTGTCGGATTTCGCCGCGTCATAGAGATCGTCCAGCTGCTTCTTGAGCTGGGCGTTGATGGCCGTCAGCGTCCCTTGATAGACCTTGTCCAGCGTATCGGGGGAGTTGTCGCCGGGCTTGCGCAAAGTCGCCGTGGGATCGCTGCGGATGGTCTGCAGGAATTTCTCGGCCTGAGCATTCGGGTCGGCCGCTTGCTTCGCCGCCGCTAGCGCCTCGTCGAAGGTCGGTTCGGGCTTGCCCTCAGGCTTGACCGGCAGCAGCCGCAGGAACGTCTGCTCGAACGCCGGCGCCGGATCGCCGCCCTGGGCGCGGCAAGCCTCCTCAAATGCCTGCGGGAACTTGAGACCCGGACGCGCCAGACAGGCGGCCACCGCCGGTGCAAAGGCGTCGTGCAGCCGGGTTAGCAGGCGGGGTTGGCCGTCGGCCGCGGTCAGGTAATTCTGGACGCTCAGCAGCCAGGCCCGCTCCGTGTAGTGCTGGGCGAACGGCGTCAGGATGCGGGCCATCTCGGCCGACTTGGCGGGGTCGTCCTTCGCCTTCACCAGGCCGTCCACCGCCAGCTTCACGCGATCCACTTCCTCGACCTGCGTCGAAATCGGTTCGCCGCCGAACCACTCCTTCTTGGTGTCCGCGCCCAAGTTTTCCTTGATCGGCGTTTCATAGGCGTCGAGCTGTTTGTCGTCCTGAGCGACGCCGGCGAGGGCGACGTCATGAACGTGGTTGGCGTAGGACCAGGCTTCGCGCTTGGCGTAGTCCATTAAGCCGAGGACGACGAACCCCACGGCGCCGACGATGTTCAGCACCGCGAGGATGCCGCGGAGGCCCAACGACTGAAGGACCAGGAACGCGCCGATTAAGAGGCCGACCACGCCGAGGGCGAACAGGATGGGTGGAACGATGAAGACAACATCAAAAGCCAGGCCGAGCGCGAACCAGCTGGCTGATATGAGCATAACGAGCAGGGACGAACCAATGATTGTCCAGGCGCCTTTTGAGGTCGGCGCCGGGTTGCTGCTAGCCATGAAGCCACTCCCGGAGAATCCGGCTCACTGAAACAGGCAAACTGAGGAAACCGCAACCGCTGAATGGATTGTGACAGAAGGGAGCGAACGAGGCCAACATTTTTTGTACGCGACGC
This sequence comes from Gemmataceae bacterium, assembly GCA_035546275.1. Lineage (GTDB taxonomy): Bacteria > Planctomycetota > Planctomycetia > Gemmatales > Gemmataceae > UBA4732. Next base: position 11,702 of record DATKHW010000035.1, on the reverse strand, counting down.
CAGGCGAAAGGGTTCGGATTGGGGATTCGGCCCGCTTTACCCGGACGGCTCGGACAAGCGGAGGTTTCGGCGGAAGCGGTTTGACTGGTACGGCCCGCGTCCGCCGCGCAATGGACAAGTTCCCCCTTTTCTTTGATTTTGCCATGCCCCGACGCAACCCGCAAGGTAGAATTGACGGAAGATGGGCGGAATTCCGTTGATTCGGTTAGGGCGAGCTGCGCAACGGCGGGAACGTCCTCTCCAGCGGAGGCCACGGTGATGGGGCTGGACCTTTCCAGGGCCGCGATGCAATCCGTCGGCAACTATGACCTGCTGGAAAAGATCGCCGAGGGCGGCATGGGCGCCATCTGGAAAGGCCGCAGCCGGATCAGCGGCGAGACGGTGGCCGTCAAAATCATGCCGTCCCACATGGCCGCCAATCCCGTCTTGCTTAAGCGCTTCGAGCAGGAGTTCCGGGCCGCCAGCCGGCTCGACCATCCGAACATCGTCCGGGCGCTCGACTACGGGGAATCCGGCAACACTCCGTACCTGGTTATGGAATTCGTGGAAGGCGAATCGTTAGGCCAGCGGATCGAGCGCGGCGGGGCCATGTCCGAGACGGAAGCGATCCGCATTATCGCTCAGGTGGCCCAGGGGCTGCACCGGGCCCACAAGCAAAACCTCGTCCACCGCGACGTCAAGCCGGACAACATTCTGGTGACGCCCGACGGCACGGCCAAGCTGGCCGACCTGGGACTGGTGAAAGAAACCGACGCCGACCTGAATCTGACCAAGACAGGCCGCGGCCTGGGGACGCCGCACTTCATGGCGCCGGAGCAGTTCCGCAACGCCAAGAACGCCGACCCGCGCTGCGACATCTACTCGCTCGGCGCCACGCTGTATCAGATGGTCACGGGCGAACTGCCGTTTCGTTCCACCGGCCCGCTGGAAGCGTGGATGAAGAAGGTGCAGAACGAGCTGACGCCGCCGCGGAAGATCGTGCCGGGTCTGTCGGAGCGGGTGGACTGGGCCATTCGTCGCGCCATGGCCGTGCAGCCGGACCATCGGCCGGGATCGTGCCGCGAGTTCGTGGAGGACCTGACCGGTCACAGCACGCGGCGCCTGCCGACGGCAGAGGCCGACACGTCCGCGGCGGAGCTGTGGTATCTCGTCTATGTGGACGAGGCCGGCGAGAAGCACACGGTGAAGGGCAGCACGGCGGCCATTCGGCGATCGCTCAAGGAAGGTTTGCTGGGCGACGCGGCCAACGTGCTGGCGTCGCGGAGCAAGGCCGGGCCGTTCGACATGCTGCAGGCCTATCCGGAATTTCGCGATATGGTGCTGGCGGCGCTGCTTCCCGGCGACGCGGCGCCGGCCGCGCCTCCGGCGGCGCCGTCGGCGCAGACGCCGTTGCCGCCCGCGGTTTCGTCTCCGGGCACGCGGACAAAATCAAGCCGCCGCGATGCGACCATGCCGCCGCCGTCGCGGCCCGAACCGGCGTCTCCAGCGCCGGCGCCCGCGCCGCACATCAACCTGGGCTCAGCGCCTCGTCTGGCCGCTCCCTCCGGGAACTGGGAAGTGCTGAAATGGCTGCTGCTGATCGGCGTGGCCGCGGGCGCCGCTCTGGCCGCGTTTTATCTGCTGCCGGAGGGATGGTTCCACCTGTGGAAATGATGAATGCGGAATGATGAATGATGAATCCAGCAGGGGACTGATTCATCATTCATCATTCCGCATTCATCATTTGCTTTTGAGGTGTTTGTCGAAGAACGCGATCATCGCCTGTTCGGCCTTCTCCTCCTCTGGCCCCTTAAAGCCGTGGCCGGCCCCGTCAATGGTAAGCAAATCCGCTTCCACGTCGGCCGCCTTTAGCTTCTCCACAATCCATTCCGATTGCGCGTGTTCCACGTAATCATCTTTGGTCCCGTGAATGCACAGCGTCGGCGCCGCATCGGGCGTGACCCAGTAGAGCGGACTGGCCTCGATATGACGGCGGTGCGCCTTTTCCAAGTCGCCGCCGAGAAAAAGCGGCAGCACTTCGGCGGCGTCCTTGCTGTGGCCGTAGGATTTGGTGAAGTCGCTCGGCCCGTAGAAGCTGACGACGCACGCCGGCTTGCTCGATTGGGCCTGGTTGCCGCCGTCGCCCTCGAATTCCTTGACGTCTCCGGTGACGCCGAGGAACAGGGCGAGGTGCCCGCCGGCCGAACCGCCGGCGACGCCGACGTGTTCGGGGTCGATGTGGTACTTGTGGTTGTTGGCCTGCAGCCAGCGCATCGCGGCCTTGCAGTCATAGACGGCGGCCGGGAATTGGTATTTCGGCGCCAGGCGGTACTCGACGGTGGCGGCGACGTAGCCCTGCGAGGCGAGGCGGATACACAGATTGTCGTAGCCGTGACGGTTGCCGGCGCGGAAGCCGCCGCCGTGAATGAGCAATACGGCGGGGAAGGGGCCGTCGCCCTTGCTGGGGCGTGCGAGGTCCACCATGAGGTGCTGATTGTCGGGATTGGAATATTCCAGATCGGGTTCATAGGTCACGCCGTCGGGGACCTTGGGCGGATCGGCGGCGCGAACGGCCGGCGCCGTCAGGAGGGTGGCGGACAGGGCGAGACATGCGGCGAAGCGTGGGGTCATGAAGCGTCTCCTTTTTCCTCGGTCCTGCGCTCTGCGTGGGACCGCACGGGTGCGACGCTCTGCGTCGCGTCACTACGGCTCATGGGACGGGACGCAGAGCATCCCGAGCTGCGTTCCCCACGCAGAGCGTGGGAACGAGGGGCGATCCGCTAATACCACCTTTGCTTGTCCACCACATTCGTCAACGGCTCGCCGCGGACGAAGCGGCCGATGTTGTCCAGCAGCACGGCCAGATGTCGCCCCGCGATGCGCGGCGAATAGCCGGCGACGTGGGGCGTGAGGATGACGCGGTCGCCCATGCGCCACAGCGGATGGTCCGGCGGAAGCGGTTCGGTCTCGAACACGTCCAGCGCCGCCCCCGCCAGGTCGCCCGCTTCCAGCGCCGCCGTCAGATCGGCCAGGTCCACCACGGCGCCGCGGCCGACGTTGATGAGGTAGGCCGTGCGCCGCATGGCGCGCAACAGCGGCCGGCGGAAGAGCTTCACGGTTTCCGGCGTATGCGGAGCGGTAATAACCACGAAATCGCTTTCGCCCAGCAATTCCGGCAATCGTTCCGGCCGCCACAGCGATTCGACGCCCGACGGCGCCTCGGTGCGGACGGGATCGACGGCCAGCACGCGCATCCCGAAAGCCAGGCCGCGGCGGGCGACCTCCGTCCCGATGCCGCCGAGGCCGACAATGCCGAGCGAGCAATCGGCCAGGTGCAGATGGGCGCGGTCGATGGCGTTGACGACGCCCGGCCCCGCAGCGAACGGCACGCGGGCCGATTCGCCGCCGACCGGCGCCCAACGGCCCTGCGCCTGTTGGAGGATGTAGCGGTGCAGGTTGCGGGCGAAGCAAAGGATGGAACCCAGCACCTGATCGGCGATGACGTCGGAGAAGAGGCCGCGCATGTTGGTCAGCACGCACGGGTGGGCGGTCAGTTCGGGGAAGAGATAATGTTCGAGGCTGACGGTCGGCGCCTGGACCCAGCGCAAGCGGCGGGCGGCGGCCAGCAGCGGCGGCGTGATCTTGCCGAAGAAGGCGTCGGCGTCCGGCATGTGGGCCAGCGCCTCGGCTTCGGTTGCGGCGTTGACCACGGTCATAGGGCCGGCCATATTCGTGATGCGGTCCAGGCGCTGCGGATCGACGGGCGGATGCAGGACCAGTTTCATGGCTTGCGTCACAGCGAGTTGAGGAATTCGATCAGGTCACGCCGCTCCTCCGGCGTCAGCGCCGGCGCGCCGAGCTTCTCCGGTGCGTGCGGCCCGGTCAGCACGTCGTCGAGCGTCCGCGCCCGGCCGTCGTGCAGATACGGCCCGCGGTCCACCACGCCGCGCAGCGTCGGCGGGTTCCATTCCTTGTAGGGGCTGCCGTCCGGTTCCAGCTTCAGCTCATAATTGCGGGGGGAAGTGTAATCGGGTCCGTCGTGGCAGCGCGTGCAGCGCGCCTTGTTCTCGAAAATGCTCCGGCCGCGCTGGGCGGCCTCGCTCAGCTTGCCGTCTGAGCCGCGGCGCGGGTTCGGCGGGTGATCCACGGTCTCCAGAAACGCGACCACGTCTTTCACCTCGTCTTCGGTCGGCCTGGGGCCGAACATGGTCGTGGTGTATGACTTCACGACGGCGGCGCCGAGATCGTCCTGCCAGCCGTGCCACGTCCACGGGCCGGTCCGCGAGACGCCGCGCAGCGACGGCGTCAGCTTGGGATTGCCATAATTTCCGTCGTTCAAGGTGTCGAAATTCTGGCCGCAGGTGTGGCCGTCCACGTGGCAGCTGGAGCAGCTGAACCACTGGTCCTGCGAGCGCGTGGCGTCGTAGAACAGCGCCTCGCCGCGGCGGGCCGAGGACGGTTGGGCCGGGCCGCCCAATGAAATCGTTTTGACGAGCTTCCCCTCCGCCGCATCCACGATCTGTACGGCGTCGAGCAGGTAATTGGCGACGAAGGCCCGTTTGCCGTCCGGCGCGAATGCGACAGCGGTAGGCCGGCCGCCCAGCGCGACGCGACGGAAGCGGTCGTCCTTTGTCATGCGCGGATCGAGCACGTCGCCCACATCGCCGCCGGTCCAGGGAACGGCGCCGGCGTCCAGCAGCAGCAATTCGCCCGTTCCCGATCCGGCTACGGCGAGCCAGCGGTTGGGATCGAATGCCGCTCCGTACAGGTCGCCGACCGCCCGGCCGCGCTCGTCCAATGCGATTTGCTTCACCGGCGGCACGACGTCCGTCTTCACGTCCAGCCGCAGCAGCCGGTTGTCGAGGACCCAGCCTTCCATGATATTGTTGCGCGACACCGGGAAGTCACGACGCACCGCACAGGAAACGACGACTGCGGCGCCGTCCGGCGTGAAGGTCAGGCCGCGCAAATTGAAGGCGTCATCCTTGAGGCGTTCCCAGACCTGTTTTCGCGTCGATTCGTCCCATAAGGCGACGCGGCCGGAGCGCCCGCCGGCCGCGGCCAGCAATCCGCCGTCCGCGGACAGCGCCAGGCGGCACGGATCGTGTGGGGCAGGCCGGCGATGGACGATTTTACGACTCGTCCAGTCGATTTCCACGATTTCGTCGGAATTGCCGACCGCGACATAGACGCGGCCGCCGTCCGGGGCGAAGGCAACGGCCTGCGGATAGCCGCCGACAAGCGCCTCGCCGGCCGGCTTTAAAGCATCGTCGGCGATCTCAAAAAGTACAATTTTGCCGCCCCATGACGCCGCTGCGGCGGCGCGGCGCCCGTCGGCCGAGCAGGCGACCGCGGCAGGCCGGCGGCCGCACGGCCGTTCCGCCAAGACCTTGCCGGCGTCGAGGTCCACCAGCGAGATGGTGTCGGAAGTCTGGTTGGCGGTCAGGGCGCGTCGGCCGCCGGGCAGGAGGGCGAGGTCGATCGGGCTGCGGTCGCGCGCCTCCGGCGGCGGCGCGGCGGTTGGGAGACAGCCGATGCCCACGGCGACGGCCAAGATAGCGACGGCGACAAGGATGGTGCGCATGGGATCGCCTCGCCTTCTATCCCTCTTTCACCGCCGGCAGCACGCCGCAATGAATCAGCGTCGGCCTTACCGGCCCCGGCGTCAGCCCCGCCTCCTTCTGCCAGCTGCGGTACTCCGCCGCGCTATAGGCCCGGCCCTCGGTCACACAGAATAGCGCTGCCGAATAAAGCGCGATCGGCAACGGCCCGTCCAGCGCGTCGTTGAGGAACACGTCATGGATCAGCAATCGGCCGCCGCGCGGCAAGGCGGCGGCGCAGCGCGAAATCAGACGACGACACTCCGGCACGTTCCAATCGTGCAGCACGTTGGACAGCAGCACCACGTCGGCCGGCGGCACACGGTCCGTGAACATGTCGCCCGCCAGGCATTCCAGCCGGTCGGCCACGCCGTGCTCCGTCGCCAGCTTCGCCGTCACATTCAGCACTTCGGGCCGGTCCCACACGATGGCGCGCAAACCGGGGTTCTTTTGGAGGAAGGCGATGCTGTAGAGACCGGTCCCGCCGCCCACGTCGAGCAGCGTCTTCGCCGTCCCCATCGGCACGCGCTCCGCCAGCGCCGGGGCGACGTTCCGCGCCCGCCCGGCCAGCGCCAGCGTCAGCCGCTCCGCCGTATCGCTTTGATCCATCGGCGACGAAACACCGGCCTGGTAGGTGTATGCGGCGCTCGAATTCTGCGAAGCGGTCCCGGCCGGGCGATTGCTGCGCAGCCGTTCCACCAGCACCGATACGTCGCGGTTGTCGGCCCCCAGACGGATGTAATCGCTCACGTCGAATGGACCGCCGCTCGTAAGATGGTCGCGGGCCAATTCCGATAGATCGAGACGGCCGAGGCCGTCCTCCTTCAGCAGGCCGAACGCCCGCAGCGCCGTCAGCAGCACCACGGCCGGCCGTTCCTCCAGGCCGAGGTCGGCGCGCAGCTCCCCCGCCGTCTTTGGCCCCCTGACGAATCGGTCGAAAATGCGGAAGTGGGAGACGGCCGCGGTCAGCAGCTCCGCGGCGTAATTGCTGCGGTGCAGCTCGAAAATCGGAGTTGGATCGAGCCGGGGCGGCGTCAGCAAGGTGCGGTTCACGTCGGGGCCTCGCGGCGGGGCGGGGTTGGATGCGATTACCCTATCCGCGGGGGCCGCGGTTGTCGAGAATTCCCTTGCCTTCGCATCCACGGCGCCTTAGTGTACTATGAGTGTGTTACACACCGGCAGGTCGCGCTATGCTGTTCAATATCGACGGGGATTCGCACATCCCGAAGTACGAACAGATCGTCGCGCAGGTCATTTTCGGCGTTGCGTCCGGCGGCCTGCGACCTGGCGAGATGCTGCCCGGGGTGCGCGACGTGGCGCTGCGGCACGTCGTCAACTTCAATACGGTGGCCAAGGCGTATCAGGAATTGGAACGGCAAGGCGTCGTGACGGCCCGACAGGGACGCGGCATGGAAGTGACGCCGGAGGCGCCCGGACTGTGCCGGCAGCGGCGGAAGGAGATCGTGCAGAACCGCATCCGCGCGGCCCTGCAAGAGGCCGTCCACAGCGCCTTGACGGCGGAAGAAGTGCGCCGGCTGGTCGAGGAGGAGCTGGCCCGCGCCAACGGCAAGCGGCGCTAAAGCGTCCCGGGCGAGCCGGGGGCGTGAGCCTCCGGATGGTCGATTCGGCGATAGCACCTTCCATCCGAGGGCTGACGCCCCCGGCTCGCCGAACGGAGAGAACCCATGAACCCCGTCATCGCGACCCAGGGCCTGACCAAGCGCTTCGGCGGCAAGACTGTGGTGGACCGGCTCGACCTGACCGTGCCGGCCGGGGCCGTCTTCGCCCTCCTTGGAGACAACGGGGCGGGGAAATCCACCACCATCCGCATGCTCACCGGCCTGCTGCCGCCCGACGCCGGCCACGCGCAAATCCTCGGCAAGGACTGCTGGGCCGCCGCTCCCATCCTCCGTCGCCGCGTCGGCTATGTGCCGGAGAAGCCGCGCTTCTACGACTGGATGACCGTCCGCGAAATCGGTTGGTTTTCCTCCGGTTTCCACGGTCCCAGCTATTTACCGCGCTTCCTCGAGCTGGCCGAGCGCTTCCGCCTTGATCCGGCGATGCGCCTCAAGAACCTCTCCAAGGGCGGCTACGCCAAGGTCGGCCTCGCCCTGGCTTTGGCTCATGACCCCGAGGTGCTGGTCCTCGATGAGCCGACTTCCGGCCTCGACCTGTTCATTCGCCGTGAATTTCTCTCCAGCATGGTCGATTTGGCCGGCGCCGGACGGACCATCCTTATTTCCAGCCACGGCGTCGCCGAGATCGAGCGCGTCGCCAGTCACGTCGCCTTCTTGGCGGAGGGTCAGCTGCTGCTGGCCGCCCCGCTGGAGGAATTGCGTCGTCGCATCGTCCGCATTCGCCTGCGTTTCGAGGCGGCGCCGCCGGACCCGGCCATGCTCGGCCAGGCGCTGGAAAGCGAGGCCGCCGGCCGGCAGTGGCAGGCGGTCCTTCTCGACCCCGACCGCGCCGCTCTGGATGCGCTCGGAGAGCGCTCCGATCTGGAGGGAATCGAGGAATCGCCGCTGACGCTGGAAGAGATGTATACGGCCGTGCTCGCCCGCTATCACACCAGCGGTCCGCCGACGCCGTCGGCGAACGGCCAGGCGAAGCACGGCGAGTCGACCACCAAGCTGCCGGCGGAAGGAGGCCGGTCATGATCGCCGCGATCCTCTGGAAGGAGTATCGGGACCACCGGGTAACCTGGGTGATGCTGGCCCTCGCTGGGGCCGCCACGGTGTTCGGCCTGCCCATGCTGCTGGGGCCGGAAAGCCTGCAGGCAGTGCCTGGCCATAATCAGGTCGTCTTCGCGGTGATTCTGGTCGCCTGGGCCTATGGTCTTATCTGTGGGGCGATGCTGTTGGCCGGCGAGCGCGAGATGGGGACGCTGGCGTTTCTCGACGCCCTGCCGGGCCTGCGCGGCCAGCTGTGGCGATCGAAATGTCTGGCCGGCGTGCTGTTCGTGACCGCTCAGATCGTCGTGCTGATGGGCCTCTGCGCAGTCGGCCGGCTGTTCGAGACCTGGTTGGCGGCGGCCGTAACATTGCTGCTCATGTCGGGCGCCGCGCTGTTCGGCCTGGCCTGGGGCATGCTGTTCTCGGCGTTCGGCCGCAACGTTCTCAACATGATCCTCGGCGCCATGATGGGGCAACTGGGCGCCCTGGCGGCGTTCTTTGTGTTGGCCGGCTTCATCGCCGCAGTGTTGGCCGCGATCATGTCCGCCTCCGATCCGCCCGGGATCGTCTGGTCCCTGTCGTGGGCCGCCGTCGCCGCCGCCAGCATCCCTGGCGCTCTCGGCGCGTCGGCCCTCGTTTTCAGCCGGCCGGATCGAGGACGAAAGGCTTCGCCGCGCCCGCCGGCGCGGGTTCAGCAAAGCCGCAGCTGGGGCGCCTGGCGCCAGCTGGTCTGGATGACGGCGAGGCAATCCCGCTTTTTCGCAGCGTCTTTGAGTCTTTTTTCACTGCTGCTCGGCTTTTTCGCGCTGGCCGACGGCGTGATCGTTTGGCCCGTCGCGTCGCTGCTGATCGGCGTGCTGTGCGGCGTCACCGCGTTCGCCGACGAACAGCAGGGGCCGTACCGCTTCCTCGGCGACCAGCGCTTTCCGCTGATCGGCTTCTGGATCGTCAAAGTCAGCGTTCGCTTCCTGATCGCCGTGGCGGCTGCATTCCTGGCATTGCAGCCGTGCTTTTTCCGGTTGATGAGCGGGCCGCCAGGCCGCGTCTCTCTGCGCTCCGAGCACCTGTTCGACGGCGCCTTTTGGGCCTTGACGTTCCACAGCCCCCTTCTGCTGCGCTTCGGGCCTCCCTGGGTTTTCTTGACGCTATGGTTGGTCTGCGGCTTCTGCGCCGGCTGCCTGTTCGGCCTGCTGCTTCGCAACGGTCTGGCGTCCGGCGTCTTCGCCCTGGGGACAGCGTTCCTCCTGGCCGGCGTGTGGGGGCCGTCGATGCTGGGCGGCGGCCTGAGCTTCTGGCAGACGTTCGGCCCGCCGCTGCTGCTGCTGGCGGCCACGCCGCTGCTGCTGCGGCCGTGGGCGGCGGGGCGCCTGGCGTCGTGGTCCACCTTCCGTCGCCTGGCGCCGTTCATCCTCTTGGCCGCGGCGTGGATCGCTTTCGGCCTGTGGTATCGCGTGATTGAGATCCCGGACGTCGCTCCCAAGTACGACCTCACCGCATTCGAGGCGCGCTTGCCGAAGGAGGACGAAAACGCGGCGGGCGAACTGGTGCGCAGCGCCTGCGCCCGCTTCGCCGCGCTGACAGATCGGTTCGGACTGCAGGGAATGCCAAATATGGCGGCGCCCGCGAACCCGCAGGCGCCGCCGTCCCGCAGCGAGCAGCTTACCGCCGTGCTGTCCAATGGCTGGCCGGCGGCCGACGCCGAACTGGATAGGTGGCTCAACCAGCTGTGCAAGAACGACCGACCTCTGCCCGAACTCGCCGCAAACAGCTTCGCTTTGCTGGCCGCTCCCCGCGGCCAAGGCCCGCTGCTCGCCGCTTCCGCCCTGACGCCTCCAATCGACGAATGGCGGTTGAAGTTGGCGGAGGCCGCAGATCTGCCGGCGGGGATGGTCGCCGATCCGCGACATTTGACAGTGGACGATGTGCAAAAGTCCTCGCCGGTGGAGTCCGCCGCGTCCATCGCCGTCGTCTTGGCGGCGCACGGCCTGCAACAGCAGGCGCACGGCGACGACGCGGCGTTCGTGGACGACCTGCGCGCCGGCCTGGCCCTGTCGCGCAACCTGCGGCACTTCGGGACCCGACAAAACATGGCGCTCGGCAAATCCGTCGAGAGCACGCTGCTGGTCGGATTGGAGCGCTGGCTTGAGAAGTGGAACGGCCGGGCCGATGTGCTGAAACCGGCGCTCGCGATTCTTTCCAAACACCGGAAAGAGACCGAGACCGAGGACGACGACCGCGCCCCCGTGGATTATCTGATCGCCCGCAACACGCTGGAATACCCGGTGGGCTGGCTGGCCGGCGACCTGGCGGCGAACGCCGCCGGCGCCTGGTCGGCCGGCCCCCTGGAGCAGGACGAAGCGCTGCTGATCGTTCAGGCCCGGCTTACACCGTGGGAACACGCGAGAGAGGCTCGGATGCTTCGGGTGTTGTTCGCAGTTGGTCGTGGGCGATGGCAAAGCTCCTGGGACGGGGAGGCCATGCTCGGCTCGATCCGGTACCTGCAGCCGTCCACGGTTTTCCCGGACATTTCCGGCTTCCGCGTCTGTCGGCCCGCCGCGCTGCAGCTGAGAATGGCGCTGATGCTGTTCCAGCTGGACCGGGGCCGGCCGGCGGCAAATCTAGACGAACTGGTTCCGCAATATCTGCCGAAGCTGCCGGACGATCCTTACCGCAAGGGATATCCGTTTGGCTACCGTGTTTCCAAAGGCGAGAGGATCGCCATACCGTCGAACGATCTCGGGGGACAGCCGCGGAAGGTCTTTGTGGCGCCCGGCGTGGGCGTCTTATGGAGCATTGGCCAGGACGGCAAAGACGACGGCGGCGTCGAGCAGGCCCAGTCGAACGGCGTTTGCAGCTACGGAGAAGACGTGATTTTCCTTGTGCCCGTGCTGGCGAACGGAAGATAAGGCCCGGTCAGCGGACGAACGAAAACAAAATCGCCAGCAGGTCGGCCCCGACGACCAGCCACAGAAACAGGGCGCCGCCGCTGATGAGGACGCCGGTGAGGGCCAGGCCGGCCGGTTGCCGTCGCGTCGCCGCCGAATGAATCGCCCGGCCGCCGAAGGTCACGCTGGCGATGCACAATCCGACCATTCCCGGCACGCCGACCAGGGCGGCGACGAGCGCCAGGTGCATGTCCGACTGATCGAGGACGTTCGGCCCGGCGTTCCAAAAGATCAGATTGAAGACGAGGACGACGGCGCCGGTCATCATCAGGGCGGCGCCCGCCAGCAGCGAGGCCAGGCCCCATTCCGCGGCGTGACGGCTCATCGGCGCGGCCGCCGGTTCCGGGCCGATCGGATGCGGATGGTCCTCGTCGATCCGGCTCTCGCGGTCCACGCGCAAGCCGAATCCCGGCGAATGCGATTTGGGGTCGACCGGGTTGGACATCGTACCTCTCTCCCTGTCGCGGCGGGCGGCTGGTGTAGGGTGGGGGGGGGGGGGGGGGGGG
>DATKHW010000034.1:0-2139 GCA_035546275.1 Gemmataceae bacterium | reverse complement strand
CACGCTTCCGGCTCGTACGCCTATACAAAAAAACATCGCCGGCCCACGGCATACCCGTGGACCGGCGACGCAGGGAAGGGAGGAGACAACGGTTCAGCGATCAATCCGCCGCCGCCAGCGTCCCCTTGTGGACCTGGCCGTTGCGGAGGATGTAAAAACGCAGCGGGTTGAGCGACGCCAGCTCCGGCAGGTTCAGCACGTACAGCACGTTGTCCGGCGTGGTCATCGCGAACTGGTGCAGGCCGATCAGCACGTCGCCCTTGTGGACGCCGGCATCCAGCGCGGGGCCGTCGGGCCGCACGTCGGTCACCAGCAGGCCGCCTTGCAGCTGCGGATTGTCGTGGTTGACGCTGTCGGCCGAGACGGACCGCAAGCGCAGACCCAATTTGCGCCAAATGAGATCGTCGCCGGACGGCGTCGAGGCGGCGACCGCGGTGTGCGTCGCTTCCAGCACCAGCTCCGTCTGCTGCTCGGCGCCGTTGCGCCGGATGGTCAGCGCAATGTGATCGCCGGCGATGTGTTCGAGGAAGCCGCGCTGCAGGTCGAGACTGCTGCCGACGGCCGTGTCGCCGGCCCGCGTCACCACGTCGCCGCGCTGCAAGCCCGCCTTGGCCGCCGGCCCGCCGGCGTCCACCCGATCCACCACCACGCTCCGCGTGAAGCCGCCGTCGCTGCGGCCGGTTTGCACGTCGTCCTTGACCGCCAGGCCGAGCTGGGCGGCCTGGGCGGCCTGGGCGGCGCCGGCGCCGTCCAGGTGGGAATCCATCATCGCGGCCGCCGACTTGATGACCGCGTCCACTGGAATGGCGAAGCCGATCCCCTGGGCGCCGGCCCGGATTGCCACGTTGACGCCGATCAGGTCGCCGTTGACGTTCAGCAGCGGGCCGCCCGAATTGCCGGGGTTGATGCTGGCGTCGGTCTGGATCAAGGCCTTGTAGGACACGTCCTTGTTCAGGGCCACGTCCCGGCCGACGGCGCTGACGACGCCGACGGAAACGGTGTGTTCGTAGCCGTAGGCGTTGCCGATGGCGACGACCGTCTCGCCGACCATCAGGTCGCTGGCGGTGCCCAGCGGCACGACGCTGAGGGGATAGCCGGCGTCCACCTTGAGCAGAGCGAGGTCGGCTTCCCGATCGCGGGCCACGACGCGGGCCGGCAGACTCGTGCCGTCGGCCAGGCGGACGTGGAGGGCGCTGACCTCATCGACCACGTGCTGATTCGTGATGATGTAGCCGCGCGGGTCGATGACGATCCCGGTGCCCATGCCGTTGACGTGGTTTTGCGAAGTCGAGAGCGTGGAGGAATCGTCGGAAAAATCGTTGCGGGCGCTGCGTTCGCTGTGGATGTTGACGACGGCGTTGCGGCAGCGTTTGACCACTTCGACGACCGGCGTCATGCGCGGGTTCCAGTCGCGCGCCGGCGACCCAGCGGCGTAAGCCGCCGGAGCGGGGCCGGTCAGGATCGGCTGGGCGGACAGCGGGGCGGCGAGGAGGAGGGCGGCCAGCAAGGATAGGTGCGTTCTCATGTCGCCTCTCGGCTATGCAACACGGTGGGGCCAGGGACGGGGATGCCGAAGGGTGGAATCGGCCGAGACGCAGCATGGGCTGAATGGGGAGCGGCACGCGGCAGCGCGTCTCGATCGGATCGGCGACTGGACACGACGGCGGCGCGCATCGGGACGGCGCTGCCGGCTGTGCGGACGGCGCCGGATGCGCGCGGGTTGCCCCCGGCGCAGGGGCCGGCTAGAAAAGGTCGGGGAATCGGCTCGGAAATCGACGGAGGACGGTCCATGACGGCGAAGTCGCGCAGGCAGCGGCTCGAAGAGATGCTGGCGCAGGATCCGAACGACCCGTTCCTGCGTTACGGCCTGGCGATGGACTACGCCGGCGCCGGCGACGACGCGACGGCGGCGAAGGAGTTCGCCGAGCTGGTGCGCACAGCGCCCGATTACGTCCCGGCCTATTTGCAGGCGGGCCAGGTGCTGGCGCGGCTGGGGCGCGACGAGGAGGCGAAGGCGGTGTATCGGGCCGGCGTGGCCGCGGCGCAGCGGGCCGGCGACGCCCATGCGGCGGGGGAATTGCAGGGATTTTTGGACATGCTGACGTGAACTCTTTCCCCTCTCCCCCGCTTCGGGGGAGA
>DATKHW010000033.1:0-7324 GCA_035546275.1 Gemmataceae bacterium | reverse complement strand
TCTCCCCCGAAGCGGGGGAGAGGGGAGAAAGACGGCCCTCTCTTTCCTGTTCGTGGCGCTGGGATTGCTCACTGTACGGCCTGCCCGCGCCGCCGACCCGCCGCCGACCTTCACGGCTCACAAGGCGGACGGGCAATCGGTCGAAGGCCGCTTGCGGGAACTCGGCGGCGACTGGTCGGTCCGCATCGGCGACGCAACGGTGAAGGGCGACGACTTGCTGACCGTGCGCCGCGCCGATCGGCCGTCGCCGCCGCTGTCCGCCGGCGCTCAAATCTTGCTGGCCGGCGGCGATTCCGTTCCGGTAAGGATGGATGCGAAAAACGGGCCGCGGCTGATCGGCGACCGCGTTCATTTCCTGTGCCCGGTTCTCGCCGGCGGCCAGGACGTCACCGTCCCCCTGTCGGCCATGTCGGCGGTCTGGTACGGCGGGGCCGGCGGAGACGACGCAGAGCGGCTGCGGCGTCGCCTGGTGCAGGAACCGCACAAACGCGATCTGCTGCTGCTGAAAAACGGCGACGTGCTGGAAGGAGCGCTGACCGCCCTGGACGGCGCGGGCGTCACGCTGGAGGTGAATCGCCGGCCGGTGACGATCGAGATCGACCGAACGGCCGGCGTGGCCCTCAGCAGCGCCCTGACCGAGGCGCCGAAGCCCAAGGGCGCCTGCGCTCGCATCGTGCTGGACGGCCCCGGCGAGGCGGCGGGGGCGCGCCTGTCGCTGGCGTCCGCCCGCTGCAGCGATGGGGCGACGCTGACCGGCGAGACGCTGTTCGGCGCGGCGTTGAGCGTTTCCCTTTCGCAGGTCGCGGCCATCGACCTGTTCGGCGGCCGGGCCGTCTATCTCTCGGAATTAAATCCAAGCCGATATGAATACTTCCCCTATCTGGATGACCATTGGGACTGGTCGCGCGACGCCGACGTGACCGGCCTCGACCTGCGCCTGGCCGGCTCGAGCTGGGACCGCGGCGTCGGCTTGCACAGCCATGCGCGGTTGACCTACGCGGTGCCAAAAGACGCGCGGCGCTTCGAGGCGCTGGTCGGTCTGGACGATCGGACCGGCCGGGACGGAAGCGTGCGCATCCACGTGCTGGCCGACGGCAAGCCGCTCGACCTCGCCGGCGATCGCGAGCTGACGGCGGGCGCCCCGCTGTCCGTGCATGTGGACGTGACCGGGGCAAAGGAGCTGACGCTGGAAGTGGACTTCGGCAAGGGCGGCCCGGTGCAGGACCACGTCGATTGGGTGGACGCCCGCTTCGTCAGGTAGTCGTGGGGTAGGATTCCAATCCTGCCGGTGGACGAGGCAGGATTGGAATCCTGCCCCACGCATTCGAGATTCCCCATGAACGCGTCTTATCTCGCGGAGAAATTCTCCGCCGCGCTGCCCTACGACCGCTACGTGCAAACCGGGACCGAGGAACAGCAGCGGCGCTGGCGGCAGGTCTGCGATGCGGCCGCCCTGACCGACGCCCAGAAGCAGCTCCTCGCCGGCTTCGTCCGCGACATGAAAATCCTCGTCGTCAGCGGCGTCTGGTGCGGCGACTGCGTGCAGCAGTGCCCGCTGCTAGTCCGCATCGCCGAGGCCAACCTGGCGCGGATCGACCTGCGCTTCGTGGACCGCGACGTACACCGCGACCTGACCGACAAGGTTCGCATCAACGCCGGCGACCGCGTCCCCGTGGCGCTGCTGCTGGCCGAGGACCATGAGCTGTGCAGCGTCTTCGGCGATCGCACCCTGCGGCGTTACCGCGCCCTGGTCGTGCGGCAGCTGGGGCCGTCGTGTCCCACCGGCATCGTCCCGCCGGACAAGAACGAGCTGGCGGCGACGTTGCAGGATTGGCTGGATGAGGTGGAGCGCATCCAGCTGATGCTGCGGCTGAGCGCCCGGCTGCGGGAGAAGCACGGGGACTGAGCGGAGCCGCCGACGCCATGACCATCGTTTCCGTCGTCGCCCAGCCGATCGCCGGTCGCATCCGGCCGGAGCTGGCCATCGTCAGCTCGCTGGCCGAGCACGTCGTCGGCCAGTACGTCCTGGTCGGCGTCTCCGACGACGCCGGGCGCGTCGGCCTCGGCGAAGCCAGCGTCACCGCCGTCTGGAGCGGCGAAACGCAGGCCGGCGCCGTCGCCCTGGTCGCCGATGTGCTGGCGCCGCTCGTCGTCGGGGCCGACCCCTTCGACGTGGAGTGGATCGCCCGGCGGCTAGAGCGGGCTGCTTTCGGCAACAGCTTCATCCGCGCCGCCCTGGAAAATGCCTTGCTCGATCTGCAAGGGAAGATTCTCGGCGTGCCCCTTTATCGTTTGCTGGGCGGCCGCGACGCCGATGCTTCACGGGGCATTCGGCTGAAGTTTGTGGTTGGCGCCGTGCCGCCGGAACAGGCGGCGGAGCGGGCGCGGCGGATGGTCGATCGCGGCTGGAAGGCAATCAAGGTGAAGGTGGGGCGCGACGAACATCCGCGGATCGACGTGGAGCGGCTGGGAGCGGTGCGCGAGGCGGTGGGGCCGCACGTCTTCCTGGCGGTGGACGCCAACGGGGGCTACACGGTCGAGCAAGCGATCTGGGCGGCGCGGCGGCTGGAGGGGCTGGACGTGGCCCTGTTCGAGCAGCCGACGCGGCGCGGCGATCATCGGGCGATGGCGGCGGTGCGGCGGCGCTCTGGGATTCCGGTGATGGCCGACGAAAGCGTGTTTACGCCGCAGGACGCTTTCGAGATTCTGCGCGCCGGCGCCGCCGACGTGCTGAGCCTCTATCCCGGCAAGCACGGCGGCGTCCGAACGGCCCAGGCGATCGCCCGCATGGCCGAAGCGGCCGGCGTTCCCTGCACCATCGGCAGCAACCTGGAGCGAGAGCCGGCCACGGCGGCGATGGCCCATCTCGTCGCGGCTACGCCGAATTTGCAGTGCGAGCGCTTTCCCGGCGATTTGATCGGCCCGCTCTATTTCGAGGCGCCGTTGTGCCGTTCGCCGCTCCGCTATGAAGCCGATCGATTGTACGTCCCGGAGGGACCGGGGCTGGGCGTACAGATGTAGGCGAGCGGTGCGGCGTAAGGGAGCCCGCAGCGCAAGCAAGGGCTTTCCCTTGCTTGCGCTGCGGGCTCGCGCGGCCCGCCTCGCCATATTCGGGTTCCCCTTTCCGACGCCGATTTGCTAATACTGGCTATGGAGGGCCGTCTCTCCCACCCCGCGCCGCTTTGCTCACGGCGACTCGCCTCACGGCGCGGCCGGCCTCTCCGCTCAGCGGTCGGAGGCGCCAGAGGGAATGACGGAGAACGGCAAGTCGACGACGAAACCGCGGCTGCTGCAAAAGGGCGACTTCACCGCCGGCGCGCGCCTCCTGTGGATCTCGTCGCTGGCTCTCATCATTGGAGCGGCGTGCGCCGTTGTGGCCTGGGTGCTGCTGCGGCTGATTTTCTTCTTCACGACTCTTTTTTACTCCGGCCGAATCTCGTTCGAGCAGAACTTCCCCTGGCAAGGCGCCGTCTTCCAGAACCGCGCCCTCATGTGGCTATCGGTCCTCGTCCCGGTCATGGGCGGCCTGATCGTCGGCCTGATGGCCCGCTACGGTTCGGACCGGATTCGCGGTCACGGCATCCCGGAGGCCCTGGAAGCGATCCTGATCGGCCGCAGCCGCATGTCGCCCAAGGTGGCCGTCCTTAAGCCGCTGTCTTCGGCGATCTCCATTGGCTCCGGTGGGCCGTTCGGCGCTGAGGGGCCGATCATCATGACCGGCGGCGCCTTCGGCTCCATCATCGCCCAGGTGTTCAATCTCACCGCCGCCGAACGCAAAACGCTTCTGGCGGCCGGGGCGGCCGGCGGCATGACGGCCACGTTCAACACCCCTGTCGCGGCGGTGCTGCTGGCCGTCGAATTGCTGCTGTTTGAAATGAAGCCGCGCAGCCTGATCCCCGTGGCCGTCTCCTGCGCCGTGGCAGCCGCCCTGCGGCCGCTGCTGATCGAGCCGGGGACGTATATCCACGACTTCGCGCCCCATGCGGCAGCCGTCCCCTGGCAGGCCATCGCTTGCGCCAGCCTGGTCGGCCTGTTCGTGGGCGTGTTCGCCATGCTGCTCACCCTGGCCGTTTACGCCACGGAAGATCTGTTTCATCGTCTGAAAAACGTTCACTGGATGTGGTGGCCCGCGATGGGCGGCGTCGTCATCGGCCTGGGCGGCATCCTCCAGCCGCGCGCACTCGGCATCAGCGCCGACGTAATCAACGGTTTGCTGGGCGCCGGTCCGCTGCAAAACGACTACATCGGCGCCGCCCTGTTCACCGCGCTGGTTCCGCTCCTGCTCGTGAAGGCCGTCATTTGGTCCACGTCGCTCGGCTCCGGCACGTCCGGCGGAGTGCTGGCGCCGTTGCTCATGATCGGCGGCGGCGTCGGCCTGGTTGTCGGGTCGTTCCTGCCGCCGGCGGTCGGCGGCGACGCCAAGCTGTGGGCGCTGGCCGGCATGGCCGCCATGATGGGCGGCGCCATGCGGGCGCCGCTCACGGGGACCGTTTTCGCCCTGGAGCTGACGCACGACATCAACACGTTTCCGGCTCTGTTACTGGCGTCTATGGTGTCCTACGGCTTCACCGTGCTGGTTATGAAGCGGTCCATCCTCACGGAAAAGGTGGCGCGGCGCGGCTACCACATCAACTACGAATACTCGGTGGACCCTCTGGAAGTGGTGTCCGTCGGCGACGTGATGACGGCCGAGGTGGTGATGATCCCGGCCAAGACGCCGGTCAAGCAGGTGCTGCGCGACTACTTCCTCGTCGCCGGCAAGGGCCACCAGGCCTATCCGGTGGTGGATGCGGCCGGCAAAGTGCTAGGCGTCGTCACACGGCGCAACCTGCTGGAAGATTGGGTGTCGGTCGGATTGAACCAACCGGACGAGATGGCGCCGGCCGCGGATGTCATCATCGCCTACGACTTGATTCACCGCGATCCCATCACCGTCTATCCGTGGGAGTCGTGCCGGACGGCGGCGGAGCGCATGGCGGAACACGGCGTCGGCCGGCTGCCCGTGGTGTCGCCCGATGAGCCGAAAATGGTTATTGGAATGATCACGCGAAGCGATCTGCTCAAGCCGCGGGCCCGGAGCGTGGAAGAGGAGGGGAAGCGCGAGCGGTTCATCGGCGTCGGGACGCGGCAGGGGAAATGACACAAATCTTATCATACATTTGTGGTTAGAGCGGCTGGCGATACGAGGCGTCGCCGCTTGAAATAGACGCCAAAACGAGGAGGTATGACGATGACCCTGGACCTCAGCGCGGAAATGGAAGCCGCTTTGAAGGAACGCGCCCGTCGGCTAGGCGTCACCCCGGAGGACCTGGCTCTCGACATACTGCGCGAGCAACTTGCCGCTCCGGTGCAATTCGTGCAAGCTCGAGACGAATGGGAACGACTGGTGCTTGGGTTGGGCACGAATTGCGGCGTTTCTCTGTCCAATGAGGCGCTGAGCAGCGAGGGCCTTTACGCGTAGGCGCCGGTGCTCAATTCATTCGGCTAGGGGGCCAGCCGTGGTGATCCGGGCGAGCGCATCCGAAATCCTTCTTTCTGCCACACCCGCCGAGTTGCAATTACTTGCGCAATCACTCGCTGAGATACGCGCTGAGGCCGTTTTAAGAGTTGCCGCCGACACGACCGCCGAGCCCACGCCCTATGACCGGCTCCTGGCCGCATTCGAGGCGACGCCCTCCGACGGCCCTGTCCGCGTGAGTGTGGTGGGCGACGCCTTAAAGGTAACAGGAAGTCAGGCGTTTCTGCGGAAGCAGTTTGCGTCATTCTTTCGGTTTCCAGTCAATGCTGTGCGCGGGGCGCATCACCACCATGAGTGGTGGTGCGGCAACGAATATGTCGCAGCGGATTCGCTACCGCTGATCATTACAATCAATTGAAGTGCGGCTTCCCGCACTGTCGGAGTCGTTTACTCGACGCGTTCGCGCCCAAAACCCAGGGCCGTCTTCCGACCGTTGGCCGCGAAACCGACGTGACGCTGCGGTCCGACGAGCAATTCGCCCCGGTTCTCGGCAAACTGCCGCAGCGCCCACTGCCAGTCCCACGCCCCGCCGTCCATGTATTGCAACACGAGAAGATTTTTCAGTTCCTCAATATCCGCAAAGCTGCAGCCGTCCGTCGAGGCGACGGCCTGGTCCACGTCGATGCCGGCCAGGATGTCCGCGTGCCATCGGGCCAGGAGCCGCCGGCGAAGGGCGGCGTTCGGCGCCTTGAAATGCAGCGCCAAATCGATCCTGCCCGGCCGCTTAAGGGCCCGGTCGATCAGGTCCAGCGGGCAGTTGGTTGTAAAGACGAAGACGACGCCTTCCTGAACGTTTAGGCCGTCGAGCGTGCTCAGGAACACAGCCTGGTCCTCCGTTTCCTCGACCGTGTCGCGGTCGCGCAGGGCCAGGTCCATGTCGTCGAAGAACACCACGCCGCGACGTTCGACGCTGAAGAGCTTCTCGACGTTCTCTTTTTTCCGGGCGTTGCGATAGGCGTCGGGCGTGACCAGGTGGTATTCCCAGCAGCGGCGGCGGCATTCCTCCAGCACCCAGCGGCAAGCCATCGTCTTGCCGTTGCCCGGCGCCCCGGTCAGCAGCACGCCGCGGCGGGCGCGGCCGCCGTAGGCCCGGATGCGAGCCAAATTATCCCTATCCAGATAGCCGATGGTATTTTTCCAGAGCAAGTCGAGCTGCGTCTGGGGCAAGACCGGGGCGGCGCCGGCCGGCTGCTGCTTCAGGCGGCGGCGCAGGGCGATGCGGTAGAGGCGCCGGTAGTCCTTCCGATCCACGGCGGTGAAGTCGAGGCCGGAGCAGTTCAGCTCGTTGTCGTGCAGGAACGACACGCGGGCGAAGCGGA
The DNA here is from genome assembly GCA_035546275.1 of Gemmataceae bacterium. Classification (GTDB taxonomy): domain Bacteria; phylum Planctomycetota; class Planctomycetia; order Gemmatales; family Gemmataceae; genus UBA4732. The sequence continues at coordinate 487 of DATKHW010000033.1, read as the reverse complement.
CGCCGTCGATTTCATAGAGGCGCATGCCGATGCGGAGGCCGGAGGCGGTGCGCCGGCAGTCCGGGTCCCAGTCGCGGACGAGGACGCCGTCCAGGGGCATGGGTGGACCGCGGCGGGCGGCCTTGACCAGCGGCGTCTGAAACTCGTCCAGCTCGACGGCGATGGGGTCGGCGAAGCCGGCCAGGCGTCCGGCGGCTTGCAGCAACCGGCGGTGATCCGCGGCGTACTGTTCCAATGGCGTGGTCATGAGGGAAAGACACGCCGGGGTGAGTGAGGTTCGGGGACAAGGCTGCCCAGGCCGCAGCGTGGAGAAGAAGGGCAAGCACAAGCGGTTCATCGACGTCGTCGCCCGCGCCGCGGCCCAGCGCGTGGGGACCCGGACGGTGCGCGGCGGGCCCGACGGCGACCTCATCGTCTGGCAGCGCCCGAACAAGGCGCACGGCATGAAGGGGGAGCAGTACCGCACCTACCCCAAGAGCATCCTGAT
>DATKHW010000032.1:0-6863 GCA_035546275.1 Gemmataceae bacterium | reverse complement strand
TCTCCCCCGAAGCGGGGGAGAGGGGGGAAGAAGCATTGGACTCATCGTTGCAGGATGGGCAGATAGTTGTTGGGGACCTGCAGAACGATGCAGGCCATCGCCGTCGAGTAGTGATAACAGAAGCCGTCGAACCACGAGCCGTCGCTGGCTTGCAGGCCGATCAGCTCGTCGCGGATGAACGGATACCACCGTTTCCAGTACTCGCCGCCCGCCGCCCACATCGCCTGCGTGGCGTAATAGTGGCCGTAGAAATAATGAATGTCGCGCAGCCGCGGGCCGCCGACGGGCGGGTTGCGCTGCATGAAATCCAGGCCGAGCTTGATGCCGCGGACGGCGTTCTCGGCCCGCTCATGCTCGACGGGATCCTTGATCTGCGACACGTCCGTTTGGAGGTAGTAGCCGGCGCTGCAGAGCGCGACCACGCCGGCCGCGGTCCGCGCGAACGCCTCGCTGTCCGAGCCGCCGCCTCCCTCCTTTTGATAGTGGAAATAACCGAATCGGTGGTCCTGGCAATCCATGACATATTGGACGCAGCGATCGACCGTGGATTTCGGTACGACGACGCCGGCGTTACGGGCCGCCCGCAGCGCCATGATCATGCAGATGGTGACCGAGATGTCGGCGTCGATGGCTTCGGGGTTGTAGCGCCAGCCGCCGGCGCTGTTCTGGCACTTGAGGATGAGCTGGACGGCCTCGTGCAGCTTGCGGTTCACCTCCTCGCTCAGGGCGGGATCCTGGACCATGCCGGACGTCTCGGCCAAGAGGAGCGTGCCGAAGCCGTGGCTGTACATGGGGCAGCGGGCCGTGCCGTCGTCGACGTTGTAGAGGAAGCCGGGATGGTTGCCGCGGCGATTGTCCTGCTTGAGGACGAAGCGCAGGGCGTCGGCGACGATTTGGCCGTAAGGCCCGCGGTTGGGCTGGCTGCCGCCGGCCATGAAGGCGAGGGCCGCGAGACTGGTGACGGCCACGTTGCCTGTGTAACCGCCGGTGCCGAATGAGTTGTCGCGGTTGCGATGGGAGGCCAGATACGCCAGGCCGCGGGCGATGGCCGGGTCGCTGCGTTCCATCAGTTCCGCCGAGGCGGAGCCGTCCGGCAGCGCTTCGGGGTCGGCGTTCTTGTCGCCGGCGCCAATGCCGGCGGCGGGCAGGGCCATGTAGGCGCCGCCGAGACCGAGCATTCCCAGCACGCCCCGCGACACGAACTGACGGCGCGTCCACATGATTCAGTTCCCCTTGCGCTGGCTCTGGGCGGCGGCCGCGGCCTTGCGGAACTCATCCACGCGCCGCTGATATTCCGGCATCGACTTCATGTCGTCCAGGTCGGCGTACTTCTTCATCTCCTCCCGCAGCGTCGGCGTCAGCTCGCCCCAGCGCTCGGTGGCGAGCTTGGTGATCGGGTCGTCGGCGCCCGCATCCGGCTTGCCGTTCTTGTTGTCGACGTTGCCGTCGGCGGGGTTATTGCCCTTGCCGCTGCCGCCGGCCTGATCTTGCGACTGATCGCTTGTTCCGGCCGCAGCTCCAGAAGCAGCTAGAAGAGGGCCCTGTCCCAGAGAGGAACCGATCAAACCCGCCGTGCTCGCGCCCAAACCAGGAAGGCCCGACGGACCACCCTGCGTCCCCGGTTGCTGCTGGCCGGAACCCTGCTTTCCCGAACCGGCCTTGCCCCCGCCCTGGCTCTTCCGCGAGCCTTGGCGCCGTTGTCCTTGCCGATTCATCGAACCCGACTTGGGTGCGGAAGCGCCCTGCTGCGAGTCGGCGCCCTGTTTGGCTTGTTTGTTATCCTTGTTATCTTTATTGTCCTTGTCGCCCTTGTCGCCCTGGTCGTCCGGCGGGTTTTGCGCCAGGTCGATGAGCGAATCGAGGCCCTTGAGAGCGTCCTCCTGGGCCTGGCGGGTCGGATCGCCCACCTCTTTCTTGGCGAGATGCTCCTCCGCCGAGTGCATGCTCTTGGATACGTCCTTGAGGACTTCGTCGGGGTCGATCTGCGGTTTGCCCTTGTCGCCGCCGTCCGGCTTAGGCGCGTCGGGCTTAGGCGCTTCTGGCTTTTTGTCCTTGTCTTTATCATCCGCCGGCGGCTTGAGGGCGCCGTCGTCCACGTCCGGCGCGCCCTTTTTCTTGAGCATGGGCGGATCGTCGCCGGGATTGCCCGGTGGATCGGCATAGACCGCCAACCCCGCTGCGATCGCCGCACCGGCCGTGACTAGGAATGCTGCTCGGAACATCGCGCGTCCTCGATTCGGGGACAACCGATTCATCGGCCCGATCCTTCCACCACTATACGGTGAACCGCCGGCTCGCCCAAGAATATCCCACAGCTTCTCGTTCCCAGGCTTTGCCTGGGAACGCCCTGCTCGGCAGGCTCTGCCTGCCTGAGGATGCAGACGCGAGGCAGAGCCTCGCAAGCAGTCCGCTACCAGGCAGTGCCTGGGAGCGAGAGGACGGGACTCGCCGTCACATCTTCATATCACCGTCCCGCTTCGGCTTATCGCCTTCCGGTTTCGCCTTGTCACCGTCGCGTTTCGGCTTATCGCCGTCGGGCTTCGGCGGCGCCGGGCGGCGGAACGCCTCCACCAGATCAATGACGTCCTGCTGCTCCTTCTGGATGGTTTCCAGCTCCGCTTTTTCTTTGTCGCCGTATTTCGTCGGGTCGGGATTGGCCTTCTCAAACGCGGCGGTGCGGTCATTGACTTCCTTTTGCATCGCCCGCAGCGCTTTGAGCTGCGCCAACGGCGGTACGCTGTCGGGCAGCGTATCTGCATCGACGCCGCCTTGAGCGGCGCCTCCGCCTTGCCCGCCGCCGCCTTTCGGCAACGCCTGGTCCTCCGACTTCAGCGCGTCCAGCGCCAGGCTCAGTCGATGCAGCGCCTCGCGCTGGGCCTGAATCGCTGTCTCGCCGACCTGGGCAGGCTTGGCCTGCCGGCCCTCATCGAGCAGTTTTCCAGCTTCGGTCATGGACTCCGACGCCCGCAGCAGCAGCCGCAGCAGCACCGGCGCGTCGGCCAGCTCCTTTTTCGCCAACGACTCGGTCTCCGCGGCCAAATCCTGCTGCGAATCGACCAGCTCAGCCAAGCTGACGATCACCGTGTCCCGCGTCCCCTTGTTCTGCGCCAGGGTGTCGCGGATGCGTTCCGTCTCGGCGTTCAGGTCCTCCTGCCGCTTCTTGATCCCGTCCACCTCGTCGGCGATGCGAGCCTGCTTCTCGCGTTCCAGCCGATCCTGGGCGTCTTGCTTGGCGTCGTCGGCCTCGTCCTGCGCGTCTTGCAGACGGTCCAGCGCCTGGTTGTCGTCCATCGGCTTTTCGCCCTTTTCCAGGCGGTCGGCGTCGTTGTCCATCGCCTCGGCGGCCTGTTTGGCCGCGGCCGCCGCTCGCTCGGCGCCCAACCGCTGCAGTTCGTCGGCCGCCTGCTTCGTCTCCTGCGCCAGCTCCTTCTGCCGCTTCGCCAGCTGTTGCAGCTCCTTGGCGTCCTTGGCGTCCTTGATCTTCTTCTGCAGCTCGTCCTGGTCGTCTTGCAGCTTTTTCAGCTCCTTCTGCTTGTCGGCCAGGTTCTTGGCGAGCTGATCCAGATCCTCCTCGCGCTGGCCCTCCTCCCGCGCGCTGACCTGGTTGAGCATGTCTTGCAGTTTCTTCGCCGCCCGGTCCTGATTCTTCTTCGCCTCGCTGAGCCGATTCTTCGACAGGGCCTCGCGCGCCTTCATCATGTCGCCCTGGACTCCCGTCTCCTCCGGATCGTTGAGATCGGGCTGCTGCATCCGGTCCAGGGCGCCGCGCAGGATTTCGGCCCCCTTCGGGTCGGTTTCCTTCTGGGCGTTTTTCAGCGCCTTCGCCGCGGCGTCGGCGTCCTCCGGCTTCTGACCTTTCTTGAGGCGCTCGGCGTCCCGATCCATCGCATCGGCAGCCTGTTTCATGGCGGCGGCCGCCTTGCCGGCGCCCAGCTCCTTCAATTCATCCGCCTTCTTCCGCGCCTGGTCCGCCAGTTTCTTCTGTTCCTGCGCCAGCGGCTCCAACTCCTTCGGCCCGGCCCGCTTGATTTGCTGCTCCAGGTCTTCCTGGTCCTTGGCCAGCTTCTCGGCTTCCTTGGGCAGCTCCGTGGTGCGCTTCATCCGATCCAGCATCTGCTGGGCTTGTTCTTCCAGCCGTTTCTGTTCGTTGCCTAGCGCGGCCAGCTGGTCGCTCTGGGCCTGGGGCAAGTCCTTCGGGTCCTTGCCCAGCTGCTTGTCGTCCTGTTCCTGGTTTTGCAGCTGCCCGGCGTCGTTCGCCAGCTTGCGCTCCTGATCCAGTATCCGCGCACCCTTGACCTTGGCGTCCCGCGTGCTGCTGAACGAAATCAGATCGCTCAACGTCTTTTCCACTTCCTGCTGCGCCGCTTCGGTCCGGGCCGTCTTCTGCTGCAAACCTGCGGCCGGCGTGTCCGCCTTGGCCTCCTGCCGCTCCTGGTCCGCCTCTTGGCGCCGTGCGGCCGCCCGATCCCGCTCGCGCTGCGCTTCGTCTTGCAGCTGCTTTTTCTCCGCGGCGTCGGCGGCGACCTTGGCGCGCGAGTCGAGCCGCTCGGCCTCCTGCTCCGCCTCGCGGGCTTGCCGTTCGAGGTCGGCCGCCTGCTCGGCCTTCTGCTTCTGGAACTCCGCCTTGTTCTTCGCGTCCAGCAGCTCCGCCTCTTTCAGCGCCTGAGCCAGCTTCGGGTCGATCGGCGGCAACTGCTCCTCGGCGATCTTGCGCAGCTCCTGGTCGGTTCGTTCCAGCCGGTCGTGGGATGGTTCGTTGGTCGACTTGCCGTTCTGCTTCAGCGATTCCAGGAGCCGGGCGGCGCGGGCGCGGGCGCCGTGGTCGGCGTCGCCGACGCCTTCCTTGATCTCGCGTTGCCGCTGCTGCGCCTTGGACAGCTGATCGGCCACGTCTTTCTGGAGTTTGGCGACCTCTGCTTGACCTTTCTTCGCATGCTCGCTTTGATCGCCCTCCGTGGGCTGAATCTTCTCGATCTGCTTGAGCCGATCCTCGGCCGCCTCGGCCGCCTCCAGCGCCTGCTGCTGCTTCTCGCGCAACCGGATCAGTTCCTGCTGCAGCTCCTGGTCCTCTTGGTCCCATTGCTGCTTGAACGCCTCGGCGCCGACGATGTGAATCTCGACCTCGGCGCTGCGTCCCGGCGCCTTGTCCGGCGAAACGTCGTCCCAATCGTCGGCGACCGCCTGCAGGACGACGACGTCGTTTTCTTGCAGCGGCTTGCCGTCGGGCCGGTGCAGCGACGCCATCGACAGCGTCTGGTTGAACTCCAGCCGGGTCGGCCGCTGATTGGCTGGAACGGCCTCCGCGCTCGGTCCGGCCGCCTTCGCCGCGTCGTGCAGCATCAGCTGCTGCCGCGCCGTCGCGTCCGACTGCAGATGATACTCCAGGCGCACGGAGCGCAAGCCATAGAACGGGTCGGCGGCCGTCGCCTGCAACGGCAGCTCGGCCGTCGGCAGGACGGTCAGCACGTCGCGCTGACTCGACGGCCGATCCAGCGTCACCGTCGGCGCCGGGTCTTCGAGGATGTTCAAGCCGAAATGGTGCGTGGCGCCGAGTCCGGTTTCGTCCTCAAAATGGAGGGCGTAAAGCCCCGATTGCCGCGGCGTGAAATCGACGGTGAAGGATGTGCGATTCTCGTCCAGCACGGCGGGAGCGCGGATCACGGCGCCGGCGGCGGACGCCTGGGCGCCGGCCATGCCGAGAGCGCCCGCCGCCGCTTTTGGCACGCCCGGGTAGTCGATCCAGGCGGCGCGCAACGGCCGATCCACGGCGGCCCGCACCACCACCCGCGTCCCTAGCACGGCGTTCACTTCGCCCTGGCCCGGCGGCTGCGCTTGCGGCGACGGCAGCTGCGTGTAAGCCGGAGGGAAAAGCTGCACCTGCGGCCACAGACCCTGCTCCGCGAAGCCCGGCGGCGGTACGACCTGGACCGCGTATTCCTTGGTCTCAAAATCGTTGTAGCCGACGCGGAAGTGGAAGCTGCTCTCCACGTTGTCCAGGCGGAACTCCAGCTTAGCGCTCTTGTCGTCTTGGGCGACGACGTCGGTGGCGTATTCCCGCGTCGAGTAGCCGTCCATATGCACGATGACCTTGGCCTTGGCGTTGGGCGGTAGGAAGCCGGTGATGCGGGCGTTGATCTCATACGGCTCCCCCTTGCTGACGCGGCTCGGAGGCGAGTTTGGGATCAGGGTGACGAGGGATTTGGGGGGCAGGTCCCGATTGTTGAACGGGTTGAGCAGCCGTGTCAAGCCGCTGTAAGCCGGGCCGGGCCAGATCAGCGCCAGCGTCACGGCGCCGACGGCGGCCAGGGCGGCGCAGGCGGCGATGGTGCGCAGATAGCGGGCGTCCACGATGCGATTGAAGTCGTAGGACTTGGCGCGCGTGAGCGTGCGCTTCACCGCCTCGCCCCGCAAGGAGGCTGATTCGCCGCCTGCGCCGTCCGGCACATCGAGGAATTGCACCGTGCTTGCCAGCGCATCGTTAAGGGCGGGGAAGCGCTCCTCCAGGCGCAGGGCCAGCGACAGGTCGTTGCAGCGCTGCGACAGCGGCTGATAGAGGTAGCGCCAGGCCAGCAAACCCATGGACGCCAGCCAAAAGACGAGAAGTTCCGCTCGGATCAGGCTGTGCAGATGCCACTGCCAATCGAAATAGCACACGCCGACGGCCATGACCGCTGTGAACAAAACCAACCGGCTCACGCCGCGAATGATCGCGGTGCGGCGGATGCGGCGGCGCAGCGCGGCCAGACGCTGACGCAGCACGGTCCCATCGGCGGCGGAGCGGGCGGCGGGTGCGACGGCGGGCATGGCAGGGATCTCCCGGGAGGGAGCCCGCAGCGCCAGCAAGAGATGCACCTCAAGCCCTT
>DATKHW010000031.1:0-2264 GCA_035546275.1 Gemmataceae bacterium | reverse complement strand
TGCCGGGAACGATGGGAATACGGACGACGCGGTAGCCGGCCGCTTCGCAAATCTTCGCTACAGCTTCGAATCGGGCAGATGTGGGAGCGGTAAAGTCGGGACCACCCGGCAGGAACGCGGCGACGGCGGCGGCTTCGTCGGCGGACTTGGCCAGCTCCTTCTGAGCCAGCCCCGGATCGCCGATCAGCACGGTGCGATTGCCGACCGGCATGAGGTACATGCCGACGTGATGGTCCGGCGCCCCTTCCAGGACGACCACGCGCCGCTGGAACAGCGTCTCCATCGCCTTAATCAGATCCTCCTTGGTCGCAACGGTTCGCTGGACGTTCCGCAGCAGAATATTGGGGCGAGCAAAGGCCGTTTCGCCGTCGGCGTCGAAGTCGCCGCCGTCGAAGTAGTAATCGCTGTGCAGCACGCGCATGCTCGGCCCCAGCGCCGCCGCCAAATCGTCGGCGATCCGCTGATCGCCGGCGCGGTCCGGCCAAACCGCGGCGCCATCCTCGGCCCGGGAACAGAGCAACGTCCGCGGCCCCCCCTGTTTCGGACCCAGCTCCAGCCAGCGATCGCGCGACCACGATGTGATGGGATGATCCACCAGCACCGGCGTCATCGAACAGGCGGTTGATCCGACCCGCTGCTTGAGCGATTCATACACGGCCGTGCTGGGACAGACGACGCGCACATCCACGCCGGCCGGCAGCTGGCGAAGGAAGTCCCGATAGGTTGGAATCAGGTAATCGTCAGCAGCGTCGGAATACTGGATGACGACCCGGCGCAGGGCGCCGTCGCACTCGCTGAGCAACGGCCCGGCCGGCGCTTCCGGGACCGGGCCGCGATGGAAGGCCAGGATTCCCAGCGCGACGGCCAGGCCGAGGGCGACGCCGAGCAAGACAGCGGTTCGAGACATGGATACGGTCCTAGGGTTGCTTCGCGGCGGCTTGCGGCGGGACGTTGGCGGCGTTTTGAGCTGCATGAACGGCGTTGACCACCGCCTGGTTATTGGCCGCCTGATTGTTGACCTGGGTTTGGGTTTGGGCCGGCACACCGTAGACCCCGGCCAGCACGCTCATGTTCTGATCGCTCAGCAGGATCGCCACGTTGCCCAGCGCCGGCATGGCCGCGCACGTCGCCGTCAGCGATTTCGTCTCGTCCGGCTTTAGCGTGAAGGCGAACTCGTGCGACCAAACGACCGTCGGCATCGGCAGCATGCGCGACATGCGCGACGCGGGCGACGTGGTCGTCACGGTCACCCACACCGACACGGTCGCCGGCTGGTCCGTCGGGTTGACCGCCTTGACCTCGATCTGCGGCGTCTGGCCGGCCTCGTAGTCCGGCTTGTCGGTCGTCAGCGAGAAGGTGCAGTTGTGCGAGGCGAGCTGGGCCTGGGCGATGGTCGGATGGACGGTCGGACCAGCCTCGGCCTTGCCGGCCCACGGGGCCAGCAGCGCCAGGGTCAGCACGGCGGTGATCGTCGCCGTCCCCAGCACGGTAAGGACATTGCGGAGCTTCATACGTTCACTCCTGTCTTCGGGCGGTTGTGATGAGCAGACAGGGGAATTGTACCCGCGGAGGCCGGGCGACGGTGTAACGTGTCTGTAACGCCTGGCGAAACGGCGACGCCCCTTCGCCGATCGCGGCGGGGCTGCTAAGTTTTCAAAATCTTCTTGCATTCCTTTTCAGAGCGCGATACTTTCGCGAATAGGAGGATCGCGCCCCCAGGTGCGGCCTCACCCCCCCCGCCGCCCAACCGCTTGCCTGAACGTCCTACCCCTACCTCCCACCGCGCGCTGTGAGGGATTCGATTGCATCGGAGGATCGTGGGATGCACTCCGCCGGCCTGACCCGTTTCGGGACCGCTCTCCTCGCCCTTGGCGTCTTTGCCGTTTCCGCCCGCGCCGACATCCAACTGCCCGGCGGCGCCACGGTGGCGAAAGTCGATTTCGAGCGCCACGTGATGGGCGTCCTCGGCCGTTTCGGCTGCAACTCCGGCTCCTGCCACGGCTCCTTTCAGGGCAAGGGCGGCTTGCGTCTTTCCCTGTTCGGCTACGATCCCGAAAAGGATTACTACACGCTCACCCATGACGTCGAGGGCCGGCGCATCAACCTCGCCAACGCCGACGCCAGCCTCATGCTGCTCAAGGCGACCGGCCAGGTCCAGCATGGCGGCGCGGTGCGCTTCACCAAGGATTCCTGGGCCTACAAGCTTGTCCGTGAGTGGATCGCTCAGGGAGCGCCCTGGCAGAAGGGCGGCGGCGACATCGTTT
>DATKHW010000030.1:0-5152 GCA_035546275.1 Gemmataceae bacterium | reverse complement strand
GAGCCGGCTGATTCCAACATCAGCCGGCTCACGCCGGCCGCTCGCCGTGTCGTACCGCCGCTTGCGGCCCCTCCCCACTTCCCTATAATCAAGCGTGTGGTCGCCGTCGTCGCCGCCTTGCGGCCGTCCGAGTGAGAACGCCATGCGCGCTTGGTTCCGCAACGTCTGGCTGGCCGTCAAGACGGTCAGCCAGGGCATGTACGTGACCCTCTGGTACTTCCTCCAAACCTACCGCCGCAAGACCTTCACGGAGCGGTTCGAGTACCCCGAATTGCCGGTGCCCGTCAAGCCGCGCTACCGAGGCTTCCACCGCTTCGACCTCACCACCTGCATCGGTTGCGACAAGTGCGCCCGCGCCTGTCCGGTCGATTGCATTTACATCGAGAAGATCAAGAACCCGGTCGGCAAGGGCTTCCGCGTCAACGGCTTCAAAATCGACTACACCAAGTGCATGTTCTGCGCCCTGTGCGTGGACCCCTGTCCGGTAGATTGCATCTTTATGGGATCGACTTACGATCAAAGCTGCTTCAGCCGGGACGGGTGCATCGTCGATTTCGCCAAGCTGCCGGTGGACGTGGCCTGGGGCCAGGCGTCGCTGAACCCGACGGCCGTGGCCGCGTCCAAGCTGACGGTCGAGCCGGTTTGGACCAAACCGCCCGACCCCGCCCCGGCCGCCAAGAAATAAGTAAAGGCATCCCGGCGCCGCGCCGCCGCCGGAACGGATTCCGCGATCCAAACCGCGTCATCCGCTTTCGGTGAAAGGGCAACGATATGGCCGCAATCAAGCCGTCTTCCGGAAAGAAATACTTCACCATCGCCAGCGCCAATGCGGCCCTGCCGCTCGTCCGCGCCATCATCCGCGACGTCACCGAGCTGGCCCAGGAGCTGCGCGAGCGGCACGATCGGTTGTCGCGCGTCCTGTCCGGCAAGCGCGGCGGCATGAGCGACGCGCACCAGGAGGAGCTGCTCCAGGCCCAGGGCGAAGTGGAGCGCGGCCAGGAACGCATGCGCGAATATGAGCAGGAGTTGAAGCAGCTCGGGGTGGAGCTGAAAGACTACTTCATGGGGCTGATCGATTTTCCGTGCTGGATGGACGGCCGCGAGGTCTACCTGTGCTGGCGGATGGGCGAGCCGGACGTCGCCCACTGGCACGAGCTGACCGAGGGATTCGCGGGCCGGCGGAAGTTGCTGACGCCGACGGGAAGTCGTTGAGGGGTTGCATCGCATGAACCTGGCCGTCTATTGTCTCCTGTTCGCCGTCGTGGGCGTCGGCTTCATTTTCGTCCATCTCGTGCTGGGCAAATTGATCCGCCCCAATCGGCCGGGGGCCGAGAAGAAGACGATTTACGAGTGCGGCGAGCCGACCATCGGCAGCGCCTGGATTCAGTTCGATCTGCGCTTCTATGTCGTGGCCCTGCTGTTCGTGATCTTCGATGTGGAGGTGGCGTTCTTCTTTCCCTGGGCCGAGGTCTTCGGCCGGGCCAACGACGTGGCGGCGCTGACTCCGCCGAAGGTGGAACACAAGGACAAGCCGACGGACGCCGATTACGCCGCCTACCGCGACTACTGCCAGAAGCTGCTGGCGCTGGGACCGGCCCGTCCGTCGTCGCCGGCGCTGCCGGCGGCCTGCGCGCGACTGGCCAGGGGGGACTTCAGCAGCTTCCGAGAGGACAGCGATTTGGTGGACAAAGGGGCGGGCGTGGGCAGCGATGCGCCGTCGCAGGTGATCCACGACGCCTCCTACGTGGCCTGGATGGCGTTCTTCGACATCCTGGTGTTCTTCGGCGTGCTGCTGGTCGGTTTCGCGTACCTATGGCGGCGAGGCGACCTGGCCTGGGTGCGCAGCGTCGCGGCCGAACGGGCTGTTCCGCCGCCGCCTGCGGCGCCCTTGCCGCCGGTCCCGGTCAAGACGGTCGCGCCGGCGCTGACGGCGCCGGTTGAATCCCATCATTAAAGAGCGATAAATCCGCAAATTCCGGCGAGGGAGGCGAAGAATCATGGGTTGGCTCGAAGGGGCGTTTAAGGAAGAGAGCGTCATCGCCACGTCGTTGGAGCAGGCCATTAACTGGGCCAGGGAATCGAGCATGTGGCCGATGACCTTCGGCCTGGCCTGCTGCGCCATCGAGATGATGGCGACGGGGGCGTCGCGCTTCGACATCGACCGCTTCGGCGCCGGCGCCTTCCGGGCCACGCCGCGCCAGGCCGACCTGATGATCGTGGCCGGCACCGTCAATTTCAAAATGGCCAGCCGCGTCCGCCGGCTCTATAACCAGATGCCCGATCCGAAATTCGTCATTGCGATGGGCGCCTGCACCTGCGGCGGCGGGCCGTACTACAAGTACGGCTACAACGTCGTCAAGGGCGTCGATCTGGTCGTGCCGGTGGACGTGTACGTTCCGGGTTGCCCGCCGCGGCCGGAGGCGCTCCTGGAAGGCCTGATGCGCATTCAGGACAAGGTCCATGCGATGAAGGACCTGACGCGCGGCCAGCCGCTGGACGTGCCGATTCCATCGCGGACGGGCTACACACTGCTGCCGCCGGAATTGGACGACCCCGACCCGGTCAAAGCGGCCGAGAAGCAGAACGCCTTCGCCAAGCGCACCAAGGAGTCGGCCGCCCCGGCGAAGGCGTAAGATTTATCACCGCAGAGAACGCGGAGAGCGCAGAGAAAGACAAGCATTTGCATTTCTCCGCGCTCTCTGCGTTCTCCGCGGTGAAATGGATTTGAGGAGCGACTCGTGACTTCCGCCGACATCGTCGCTGTGCTGGAACAGCATTTCGGTGAGCGCATCAAGTCGAAAAACCTGACGGCCATTGACCCGTTCGTCGTGGTGACGCCGTCCGATCTGTTGGACGTGTGCCGCTTCCTCCGGGACGAGCCGCGTTTGCACTTCGACGTGCTGAACTGCATCAGCGGCGTCGATTACCTGGAACCGGATCCGAAAAAGGCGCCGAAGGCCGGCTTCGACCCGCACCTGGAAGTGGTCTATCACTTCTCCAGCTTCCGCCATCGGCATCGCTTCGTGCTAAAGGTGATTCTGCCGCGCTGGAAGGACGACAAGCCGGGCGAATTGCCGGAAGTCCCATCGGTGACGTCGCTGTGGCGGACGGCCGACTGGCACGAGCGCGAGGTCTACGACCTGTCGGGGGTGTACTTCACCGGCCATCCGGAGCTGACGCGCATCCTGCTCTCGGAGGACTGGGAGGGATATCCGCTGCGAAAAGACTATGAATTTCCGCTGGAATATCACGGCATCCGCGGGCGGTGATGGGGAGGCGGTCATGGCCACGGTCGCGCCCCGGATCGGCGTGTTCACCTACGAAGATTTCTGCGCCATCCTCTCGGACGGTCGGAAGGGCGACCTGATTGACGGGGCGATCTACCTGGACGGCCCCGAGAGCATCAAGAACAACGAGCTATTCGGCTGGTTACTCGTTCTGATGGGTCTGTACGTCCGCAGGAGGAAACTGGGCGAAGTCCACGCCTCGCGCGTCGCCTGCCGCCTGGACGACATGAACGCCCCGGAGCCGGACATCCTCTTCGTCGCCAACAAGAAACGCGACCGCTTGCACCGCGACGGCGTCGAGGGGCCGCCGGACCTGACTGTCGAGATCGTGGCGCCGGAAAGCGTGGAGCGCGATTACGACAAGAAGCGGCGCCAGTACCAGCGTTTCAAGATCCCGGAATACTGGATCATCGACGAGCACGAGCGGAAGATGAGGCTCCTACGCCTCGACGCCCGCGGCAGGTACCGCGAAACCGCCGCGCGAAAAGGCGTCTTGCATAGCCACGCGATCGACGGCTTCTGGCTCGACCCGAACTGGCTCTGCCAGGACCCCCTCCCGGACGAGCTGGAAACCCTGAAAAAGCTCCTCGGCGAATGCTAGCGCGAAGAGGAGACGCGATGCCGTCCCTGGTCGTCAACCTGCCCGGCGCGATCATGCCGCTGGAGCGCGGCGAGGTCACCTATCGCCCGCGTGAAGAAGGCCGAGTTACACGGGCTGGCCGGCTGCTGACGAGGGCGCGGGGATGAAGGTAACGCCAGGCGGCGGATAAACCGGCTCGCCCACGCTCACCTGCACGTCGCTGAAACCGAGAGACAGCTCCCAGCCGTTGCCGAACAGCATGGATTGGGCGTAGGTCTGCCGGCCGCGTTCGCGGATCAGCTCGAACTCATCGTATAGATATTCCATCGCCGAGGTCCGGCGATCCGGCGAGAGCGCCTCGCGGTCGATGACCGGTTCCGCGATCAGCGTGTACGTCAGAATGACGACATCCCGGGGAGGGATGTCCTTGCGCAGCACCAGGATGAGCTTGTCGTCCTGGCGGGCGACGCTCAGGACCAGGGCGCCGTGCAGCAACCTGGTGAACACGCGGATGTGCTCCGGCAACTGCGCCTCGATGGGTTGCAGGCCCTGCTCATATCGCTCCAGCACGGCTTCCCACTCGGCGTCGGCCGCCCGCGCCACGGCATCGTCGGGCGAGCCGTAGCGCTCAACCAGATCCCGCGTGCAGTGCTTCATGGCTGCTTCTTGGCTTTTCGACTGTCCGTCTCGTAGAAGGTGTGGCCGTCCGGCGAGCGATTTTGCTGGTGCAGGTGAGGCAGAGCCATCGGCCCTGCGCTCCGGTGCGGCGCCTGCGGCCGGGTACACGGCCCGACGGAGGATTCCACCTGATAGGCGAGCCGGCGGTTGGCGTCGGCGTCCGGCCCACACACCACGACGTCCTGCCCGGTTCGCCTTCGCCACGGCGGTCGCCAGATCGATCACGGCGCCGCGGAGGACGGCGCCGGACGCTCCGGACTCCCGCTCCGCCTCGTGGATCGTCGGCGGAGCCGGCGGCGCGGCCGAGGGGACGGGATCGGTCGGCGTGGTCCTATCCTAGCAGACGGTGTAGAGCAAGGAAATCGCCGGCGGCGGTTTCAGTCACCGCCAAGTAATCGGCGCGACGGATGGCAGTGGAAACACGGAGTCTTTTCATATTCTTAGTCAGAATATGAAGAGACGCCGTTGTGCGCCGTGCCAAGGCGTAGTCCTACAGTGGGTGCAATTCCCACCCGGCCAACTTCTCGCTCCAGCCGGTAGCAATCGGGGCGGTGGTGGAGGCAACGAAACTGCCGAAGCCCTCGATGGAAAGGGTCGTATTGCGACC
>DATKHW010000029.1:0-2935 GCA_035546275.1 Gemmataceae bacterium | reverse complement strand
ATTACGCTGTATGAGATTCTCGCCGGGCGGAAGCCGTTCCAGGCCGACACGTCGTACACCGTGCTGAACGCGCAGATCAACCAGGCGCCGACGCCGCTGATCGAGGTAAACCCGTCGATTCCGCGGGGGCTGAATGACATCGTGCTGCACGCGATGGCCAAGCTGCCGGCGGAGCGGTTCCACACGGCCGACGAGTTTCGCAATGCGCTCAAAGCTGTGCAGGAGGCGGCGCTGCCGCAGGCGGCCGCACCTGCGCCGCAACCGGCCGCCACGCCGACCCCCAGCGCATACTTCCCGGCCGTCTCGCCGGCGCCGCCCGCGTATGCTCCGGTTCCGCCGCCGGCCGTTCCCGCGCCGCCGGCCACGCGCAGCCGGCGGGGCCTGTGGATCGGCGTCGGCGCTGCTGCCGCCCTGCTGGCGCTAATTGCCGTGGGTGCGGTGCTGCCGCGCGTCTTCTCGACGCACGCCAGCCAGCAGGCTGCCCAAAGCCAGGCCCCGAGCCCGACACAGAGCTCGGCTCCGCGTTCCGCGCCAACTCAGGCTGACTCCCAGCTGCAAAGCGCACCACAAGCCGAGGCGTCCAATGCCTCTGCGGCGGATGCAGGCGGCTCGCTGAGCACACCGACGGACTCGACACATACCCCAGGCGATTCCCACGCGCCCAAACCCAAACCAGCCCACGGCACCGGGAATAAATCCGCGCCAGAGCCCTCGGCTCAATCCGATGCGCAGGCTTCGCCGCCAGCGATGGCGCCCCTAAACGCTCCGCCTGCCGGCCCGTCGCCCCGGGAGATTCGCCAGGCGCACGACCGCCTGATGAATCTCGATGCCCGGGCACAGTCCACCGAAGCTGGGGTACAGCAGATTCGCAGCCAGCAGCAGGCGCAGGGGCTCGACATTCGCGGCGACATCCTGGCGGCGATGAACCGCATGCACAACGACATGAACGAGGCCGATGGCGCGATGGCACGCAATGACCTCGAAGCAGCCCAGGAGTACATGGAGCGTGCCGACCACGAGATCGCGACGTTGGAAAAGTTCCTGGGGCGGTAGGGAGTTTTGTCCGCTAGGAGACGCGCGACTTGCTCGAGAGGTGTTCGATCATCATCCAGAGAACGGCCAGGCCGTTGAGGGTGATCAGCACGCAGCGAATCCAATGCGTGCTCATGGCGCGCATATACGTGCGATCGAGTGAGCCGTCCGGCAGTCTTGCAAAGTGGGTCTGCGCCTGCCATCGCCCCCAGAAAACGGCGGTGCCGGTGTAGGTTGCTACATGCAGAGCAAGGTTCAGCCAGACGGGCGTGGCCGTGACGCCCTCGGGGCGCCACCAGATGAGAGCAACGGACCCGAGAACCGTGACGCCGGCCACGGGGAATACCACCGGCTTGATCATGGCCCACCAAGCATTGTGATATGCGCTGAAGTCGGAGGGCTCGACGTACGGCCATAACCTCCATCCGAACTGCGTCATCCAGATGTTGCCGACGCCGTAGAAGCTGGCTGCGAGCGTAACGATCAGCACCCACTGAGCCTTAGTCATACCGACGCATCCTCACTTTCTGCCACGGGCGGCCAGCCGCCGGACCGCCGATGCACTCGCCCCGGTCTCCTGGGCTTCAGCACGCAGGTACATCCGTTCCGAGCCCGGTAGCCCGCCGGCAAACTGATTCAGCAAGAGGAGGAGTCCGCGGCGTTGCGACTCCTTCATCCCCTCCAGGCTCTTGACCAGCACGCTGCTTGCATCCATCTTCGGAATCCTGGCGAGCAGGTCGATTGCTTTCTTCTCGATCTGGAGTGGTTCGCGACGCCGGTCCGCCGGGTCCTTGCCGCGCGTTACCAGACGCTTCTTTACCAGCCCGTCGACGACGTACACCAGCGTTGAGGGCGCAACGCCCATGAGCCGCCGGATCTCCGCCATGGTGGCGACGCCGCCGGACAGATGGCGAAGGAGGCCGTGTTCAATGGCGCTGATTCCAGCGTCGCGGCTTTCCAGGCGTGACTGCAGGTCGGACCGGGCGATCTTGGTGATGACCGAACACAACGAGCGGATCTGATCGGCCATGGAGATCAGTTCCGAGGAGGCGGCGATTTCGTTCGTATTGAACGATTCATTGTGCATAGTTCATAGCGAACTATATTCGCGACGACGCTCATTGTCAATGAATTGCGCCCGATGAGCGATGTTCTTCGCAACCCCAAATGACCATGTCCGAAAACCGCCAGCCCCAGAAGGCCGCAAGTGGGAGAATCGCGGTATGGGGCTCTTGGATCACGAGACCTGCTATCGCGCACTTCAAAGCCGGGACGCCCGGTTCGACGGCTTGCTGTTCGTCGGCGTCACCTCGACGGGCGTGTATTGCCGGCCGGTTTGTTCGGCAAGGACGCCGAAGTTCCAGCACTGCCGGTTCTTTGCGTCGGCGGCTGCCGCACAGGAGGCAGGTTTTCGTCCTTGTCTCCGCTGCCGGCCCGAGTCGGCTCCCGATCTGGCTGTGTGGAGGGGCACCTCGAATACGGTCTCGCGCGCGCTTGCGCTGATCGCCGAGGGCGCACTCGATGGCCGCGGGCGAGGGGTGGATGGACTGGCGGAGCGCCTGGGTGTAGGGGAGCGGCAGCTGCGGCGGCTGTTTGTCCAGCACCTGGGCGCATCGCCTGTCGCTGTGGCGCAGACGCGCCGCGTGCTGTTCGCCAAGCAACTGCTTCATGAGACGCGCATGCCCATGACGGAGGTCGCCATGGCCGCGGGGTTCAGCAGCGTACGGCGCTTCAACGAGACGTTTCAGGAGCTCTTTCGGCGGCCTCCAAGCGCGTTGAGGCGCAAGGGAGAGGAGACTGTCACTGGTAAGGAGGTGACCGTGCGGCTTCGCTACCGGCCTCCTTATGACTGGACCTCTATGCTCAGCTTTCTGGCGGCGCGGGCAGTCCGAGGTGTCGAACT
>DATKHW010000028.1:0-6291 GCA_035546275.1 Gemmataceae bacterium | reverse complement strand
CTCGACCCGTCCATCCGCAAGAACTGGCAAGAGATTCAAAAAAACTTCAACTACCCCGTCAACGCCATCGGCGTACGGATCGGCCCCAAGGACCACGCCACGCTCAAGACCTGGAAAGAAGAAGGGATCGACCGATTCATGAAGAAGTAGCCCGGAACGGCCAAGGGGCCGGCGTCCCATAAAGTCGCAGCAGGAGGGGGCAAGTGTCTCAAGCAGAAGCCCTGGAACTATTGAAGCGCGGCGTGGCGCTCGCCAAGGCGGGCGACCGGGCCGGGGCGCGGCCGTTGGTGCGCCGGGCGGTCGTGCTGGATGCGACATGCGAGGCGGCCTGGATGTGGCTGGCCGGCCTGGCCGAGTCGCCGCGCGAGGCGTTGGGCGTGCTGGAGCGCGTGCTGGAGCTGAACCCGGCCAACGAACGGGCTCGCGCCGCCGCGCACACGGCACGATTGCAAGCCGGCGTGGCCGCCGCCAAGGCGCACCAGAAAGCGCCGGCCCGCGTCTGGCTGCGGGCCGTCGTCGCGGCCGAACCAGGCAACGAGCTGGCGTGGATGTGGCTGGCCAGCGCGGCGGAGACGCCGGCGGAGGCCGCATCCTGTCTGGAAAAGGTCCTCGGCCTCAACCCTGCCAATGAACGCGCCCGCGCCGGCCTGGAAAACCTCCGCGCCACGCGTCGGCCTGCCCCGACACCGGCGAAGCCCCCCCCGCCCCCGCCCCCGCCGCCCTGGCGTTGCCCGCTGTGTCTGATGGAAGCGGAGCGCGAGCCGCAGCGCTGCCCCGCATGCCGCGCCCTCCTGCGTCTGGACGATTCGGAGGCTTTTCCCCGGCTGGAAGGCGTGGACGAAGATCGTATCTTGGCCGCTCTGCGACGGCTCAAGTCGCGATCGGGAACGCCGGATTTCGAGGCTCGACGGCTTTTTGGGATCGTTTTTCTCAACCTCAAGCAATTTGATGCGGCGGAGGTTGAATTTCGCGCGGCCCTGGATTTCCGGCCCAGCGACCGCGAGGTGCGCGCTCAGCTCGACGCCTTGGCCCGCTGGCGCGTCGCCGAGGCCGCGCGCGAGGCCGAGCTGCGGCCGCGTAAAGTCGTGCTGGCGGTGGACGACAGCCCGACCATCTGCAAGCTGGTTCGCATGACCTTGGAGCGCCGCGGCTATGAAGTTTGGACGGCCGGCGACGCCGAACAGGCCATCGACGTGCTGCGTGAACAGGGCGTGCCCGATTTGATTCTGCTCGACATCGCAATGCCCGGCATGGACGGCTATCAGCTGTGCCGCCTGCTGCGCCAGGACAAGGAAACAACCAAGCTGCCCATCGTCATGCTGTCCGGCAAAGACGGCCTGTTCAACAAGATGCGCGGCCGGCTGGCGGGATCGACGTCTTACATCACCAAGCCGTTCGAGCCGGAAGGGCTGCTGCACGTGCTGCAGCGGTACTGTCCGATCGAGGAGCCGGCCGGCAAATGACCGAGCCGAGGGAGGAAAGCCCGTGAACGATCTGGAACGGGACAATATCACGCCGCCGAGCGCGCGGCCCACGCCGACGCGGGACCTCTCCTGGGAAAGCGAACTGGTGCAGCTGCTGTCCACGCTGGAGTCCTTCCGCACGCGCCTTCACGCGGACTGCGAAGCGGGGCGGGAATTGCCGGCCGTGGAAACCATGCTGGCCGTCGGCCGGGGCGTGGCCGCCTTTGTGGCCGCCCGCTTCGGCGACGAGCGCGCGGCCGTGCAAGAGGCCGGCGACCGATTCTTCGCGGCGGCCAAGCCCCTGTACGACCGGCTGGACGACAACGTGTTCAAGATGCTGGTCCGCCTGTTCTGGCGCCGCCGCGACTCGCGCGACCCCCGCGAGCAGTTCCACGCGGTCCTATGCAAATTGCGGGAGTTTCTCAAGGTCGCCTTCGATCTGTGCGCCTTGCGCTTTCTTTCGCCGGCCGCCGCACGGGGCTGGACGGAAACATACACGGTCTTTCTTGTCGAGTTAGACGCTTTGGCCGAGTTGGTCGGGGCGTGACGGCGGCGCCGGCCGGCGCGCATCGGAGGGGGGCATCATGAAACCTGCGGAAGAGCGCGTCCACGGCGACGCCGTTTCCAGCACGGATCTCGCCGATCTGGGGGCGCCGGATTTCGCATCGTGGGCCGCCGCGCAAGACCTTCAGCCGCCGGACCTGCCGGACTTCCCGGTCTGGGAACCGGAGCCGCCGCCGGAAGAACCGTCCACGTTTACGTGGGAAGGCGCTGTCGAGGAACCGCCAGTCGTCGGGGCGCTTGTGGCGCGCGTTCTAAAGGCGATCAACGACGGCCACGAAGACGTCAGCGCTATTGGCGAAGCGGCTCGGGAAGAGGCCGCAGTAGAAGCGCCTTCGGCGGCCGAGCTTCCGCCGTCCCACCACGACGCAGTGCAAGCCGCACCCAGCGAGGCGGGTGAATCCAAGGATCCTGCACGCGCCCAACCCGCCGCTGCCTCCGAAGCGATTTCTTCCACTCCGATGGCGCCGCCCGTCGCTGCTCAGCAGAACGATACTTCGCGTCAGGATCGTCGCGACCGTTTAAGGGAACTGGCCGCCCGCCTATGGACCGCGAAACCTCGGATGGACGCGGTGGGCGAGCCGCATTTGATTTGCGCCCTGGGCGAAGAGGAATTCGCGCTGCCGCTCGGCCGAATTCAAGAAGTGCAGCGTCTGCCCGCCGTTACGCCCGTGCCGCATCTGCCGGACTGGCTGCTCGGCGTCGCCAACCACCGCGGCGAAGTTCTCTCCGTGGTCGATCTGGCGGCGTTCCTTGGTTTGCCGCCCGCGCCCATGCCGCCCGGACGGCGTCTCGTGGTGGTGCAGTCCGGCCGCGACGGGTTGAAGACCGGGCTGGTCGTCGATCGCGTGCGCGGCCTCCGCGTGTTGCCGCCCAAGGCGATCGAACCCCCGGCGCTCTATGTCGCGCCGCATGTCCGCGGCGTCTGCATCCAGGACGGCGCGTCCCCCATTGTTCTCGACCTGAGCGATTTGCTGCAGTCGCCGCGTATGCAGCGGCCGGACCTCGATCATACGGGCCCTGCCGCGGCCGAGGAAACCCATGCGCTTGCTCCTTGAATTCCTGAGTTTGAAGAACCTGAAAATCGGTCAAAAGCTGGCCGTCGTCGCCTTGCCGCTGCTGCTGCCGGTTTGCGTGCTGAGCTGGATGGCGCTGCGGCAGAGCCTGGGCGACGCCGCGCTCGCTGGCAAGGAGCTGCAAGGAGCGGAATACGCCCGCTCCTTGCGGTCGCTGCTCCACCATGTCCAGATGCACCGCGCCCTCGCCTCTCGCACACTCAACGGCGCCGGCTCGACGCGCGGCGACCTGGAGGCGACGGCGGCGGAACTGGACGCCGACGCGTCCGCGGTGGACGCTCTCGACCAGAAATACGGCGCCGAGCTGCACTCGACCGAGAAATGGCGGGCCATCCGCGCCCGCTGGAGCGCTCTCAAAGCCGGCGTGCTTAGCATGACGCCGGAAGCCAGCCGCGAGGAACACGCCGGCCTAATCGCGGATGTCGTCGCGCTGACGGCCGAGGTTCAAACGACCGCAGCCTTGCGGCTCGACTCCCAAACCGATCCGCATTTGCTTCAGGAAGCGCTGTTTTACAGCCTGCCCAACCTATCGGACGCCGGCGGACGCCTCCACGGCCTCGCGGACGATACGGCGGCGCGAGCGCGAAGGGCCGAGGGAACTCCAGGCCGGACCCTGACGCCGGATGAGCGAACTCGGTTCGCGGTGGCGGCAGCCAAGGCGTCCTCCGCCGCCGATGAGCTGAAGCGCGACCTGGACGGCCTGTTCCGCGATGCGCCGCTGCAGCGCGGCCGGATCGACGCCCCGTATCAGCAGCAGCAGGCGGCCGACCAAGCGTTCCACCAAACGCTAGACGCACGCATCCTGAACGCCAACGAAGTCGAGCCGGCCGACATCGCCGCGACAGCGGCGCGAGCGACGGAAGCCGATTTCGCGCTGGCCGACGCGCTCGATTCGGAGTTGACGGAGCTGCTGACGGCTCGCCGCGACGAAGCCTACCGCACGACGACTTGGACCCTGATCGGCGTCGGCGTCGGCCTTCTCCTGGTGGCCGGGGCGGCCTTTCTGGCGCTGCGGACCATCACCCGTCAGGTCGCGGACATTCGGGACCTGTTTGCACGCATCAGCGTCGGCGAATTCGGCGCCCGCGCCAACGTCTCCAGCAACGACGAACTGGGCCGCATGGCCGTCAGCCTGAACGCCATGCTCGACAATACAGTCGTTTTGATTCAGTCACGCGAGGAGCGCGACGCCATCCAGGAGGCGATTCGCAAGCTGTTGCGGGACATCAGCGGTGTGGCCGAGGGCGATCTGACCAAGAACGCGGAGGTCACGGCCGCCATGACCGGGCCCATCGCGGGCGCCTTCAACGTCATGATCGGCCAGCTGCGGCGGATAATCGGCAGCGTGAAGCAAGCGACGCAGCAGGTGAGCGCCGCGTCCCGCCGCATTCACGGCGAGGCGGACCAGCTGGTGCGCGGAACGGAAGTGCAGACGCAGCGGATCACGCAGACGTTTCGATCGGTGGAGGAAATGGCGCGGTCGGTGCAAAACGTCGCCGCCTCTTCGGACCAGGGGGCCGAAGTGGCCGGCCAGGCGCTGGCCAGCGCCCGGCGCGGCGCCGCGGCCGTGGACGACACGATCACCGGCATGAACCGCATCCGCGAGCGCGTCCAAGGGACGGCTCAGCGCATTCGGCGGCTGGGCGAGTCGTCGCAGCAGATCGGCGAAATCGTGCGGCTCATAGACGACATTGCGGACCGCACAAGCATTCTGGCGCTGAACGCCTCCATCCAGGCCGCGGCGGCCGGAGAGGCCGGGCGCGGCTTCGCCGTCGTCGCGGAGGAAGTGGAGCAGCTGGCCGAGCGGTCGGCGGCCGCCACGCGGAAGATCGCCGGCCTGGTGCGCACCATTCAAGGCGAGACGAGCGAGGCGACGGCGGCGATGGAGGAAAGCACGCGCGAGGTGGTCGAAGGTTCGCGCGTGGCGAACCAGGCCGGCCAAGCTTTGGCCGACATTGAGGCCGTGTCGAACAAGCTGGCCACGCTCATCCGTTCGATTTCCGAAGCGTCCCGAATTCAGGCGTCCACCGGCGGCGGCGTCGCCCGGGCGATGGGCGAGATTTCCGAGATCACGCAGCAGACTGCGGTCGGCGCCCGGCAAAGCGCCGACGCCGTCAGCCGCCTGGCGCGCCTGGCCGACGACCTGCGCGAATCGGTGAGCGCTTTCCGGCTCCCGGACCCCGACGAACCGGCCCCCATAGCGCCTAGCCGCATCGCCGCCGCCGGCGTTAGCAATGAGGTCGCCGAACTGGCGCACGCATCCTAACAACAGCGACCAAGTCCATCCGCATCCTGAACGAGCCGAGATCCATGACGCCTGCACCCGAATCGCAACTGCTCGAATACACTCCCGACGACGTTCGCATGGCCGTCGACCCCGAACTGTTAGAGGTGTTCCGCCAGGAAGCCGAGGGACATTTGCAGGCGATCCGCTCCAATCTCCCCGCGCTTTGCCAAGGCGGCTCCGAGGTCGTGCAGATCGTTCGCCGCGCCGCGCATACCCTGAAAGGCTCCGCCGCCATGGTCGGCTTTAAGGCGCTGACTCGCCTGGCTCACCGCATGGAAGACCTGCTCGACCGCATCCACGATGGTCTGGTCGTCTCACCGGAAATGATTGATCTGCTAAACGCGTCAGCCGATCGGCTGGACGATTTGGCCGGCGGCAAGGAGGACGCCGCCATTTTGAACGCCCTGTACGCCAGGTACGCCGTGCTGCTGGGGGCGGACGACGCGGCGCCGTCGCCGCAGCAGCGCAGGGACGCCGAAGATCGATCGGCGCGGCCGGAGTCGGAGTCCTCTGCGAGCCGTTCAGCGCGGGAAGCGTTCGTGCGGACGCCACTGCACCGGCTGGACGCGCTCATGCGGCTGGTAAGCGAGTTGACCGTGGTACGCACGGCGTTGGAGCAGCGCCTGACCGGCGACCAGGCCATGGGCCAGCTCGATGATGAAACCGAAGATCTTCTGACCTATCAGGCGCGCGTCGTCAGCGAGCTGCACGACCGTCTGATGCACATTCGACTCGTGCCTTTCGGGACGCTGGCGGCGCGGCTGCGACGCACCGTGCGCCAGGTCGCCGAGCTGTCCGGCAAGCCGGTCGAGCTGACGCTGGAGGGCGAAGCCGTCGAGGTGGACAAGGCTGCGTTGGAGGACATGGCGGAGCCGCTTATGCATCTTCTGCGCAACGCGGTGGA
>DATKHW010000027.1:0-15610 GCA_035546275.1 Gemmataceae bacterium | reverse complement strand
CAGCTGATCCTCGGGCAACCCTCTGAGCCCTTGACACCGCAGGTTCGTTGTTCACAACGTATTACTCTATGTTCCTTTGTTCATTCTAAGCGGTGCGTCAACGCTTCGCTATGCTAACGGGGCCAAATTGAAGTTTCACTCTAAGACGTTGCATATATTGATGTTACGGTCTCACGGCACCGACATTCAATTCGCGCACCCATCCTCAACGCGCAACTCATGTGAACGTGCTTTCAGGTAATTGTGCCTTCGGCATTCCCAGAAAGGATTATCGACGGAGGATCGAAGGCCTGCCGGTCAAGTAAACCAATCGGCTATTTTGCAGCGATTCTTTAGCCCGCGGACCTGCCATTGTGGCAGGACTGGCACCAAAAGGCGAAATCACGGGGGACGGTTAGCATCGTGCGCGCCAAGCTACTGCTAGCCCTACGGAAACTGGACCTAGAGTGATCGTAGGCGCGAGATTCGCGTGAGCCGGCCCCGTGCTTTGGCGGTCCTGGCTCTAGGCCCTTGCCACTTCCCGTTTATCCCCGCCACTCAGCCGCTGCCGCCAGTCGCCTGGTGCAGCCTCCCCACTACGCCGCCGAATTTTCGCGGTGACCGGTTCCTCCGCCGAAGCGCGGCGCTTATCCTGGCGCTGCGGTGCCGTCTCGACGCTGTTGCACGCTTTCAGCGTTTTAATCCGCTCGGCCAGTTCGGACACCTCTGCCTGCGGCTCGGCACCGTGCTCTGGCGGGACGCCAGCCAGCCCCGCCTTGAGCCGGTCGCGCAGGGCGGCGAGGCTTGCCAGGTAGGCGTCGTGAGGGAAGGGCGCTCCGAGGCGAGCCTTGTAGTCGCGGACCTGCGATTCCGCGATGCCGAGATCCTCGCGGACGCGGTTGCATTCGGAGCTATAGCCGCCGGCCAGGCGCTCCAGGGCGTTCAGGACGGCGCGCGGCCCGCGGTGTTCGCGGGAGAGCGGACAGCGGCGCGTAATCGCCCCTTCCAGCCATACTTCGGGCGCGTATTGTGGATCAAGCGTTAGGCCAAAGCGTAAGCCCCGATAGACGCCCAGCAAAGCGCGCTGGGTCTGGCGGACGTATTGCGGCAAGGCGTCCAGGCGCGCGGCGAGCGCGTCAATCACGTCTCTGGGGTAGATGGCGTGCGTGCCGATGGTGATCGGATCGTCGCCGTGCGCCTTCGCGGTTTCCATGTCGGCGGTGAGGTTGGTCAGGCGTTGCGACATCTGCTCGATGGTTTCGGGCAGCTCGCGTAAGCGGCGGCGGGCGAGGTATTGTTCGTCGGCGTGGTTCCGCTTCAGCAGGTTGAGCCGTTGCAGATCGGCTTCCGCCTCGGCCAGCGTCAGCACCGCCGGGTTGCCCGACGCGATCGCCTTCACTTCCGCGTAGCTCAGTTCCTGGCCGCCGATGTCCTCGGCGCGGCGGACGGCGTTGTCGCCGGTCATCACCTGCGAGATGAAGCGGGCCTTGGTTTCCAGGGCCTGCCACATATAGGCGTCGAACGATCCTTCCGTGACGTAGCGGTAGACCGCCACTTGCTCGTTTTCGTTGCCCTGGCGGAGAATGCGGCCGTCGCGTTGCTCGACTTCGGCTGGCTTCCAGGGGGCATCGAGGTGATGCAGGGCGACGAGGCGTTTCTGGACATTGGTGCCGGTGCCCATCTTTTGCGTGCTGCCGATCAGCACCCGCACCGACCCGCTGCGGACTTTCTCGAACAGGGCTAGCTTCTTGGCGTCGCTGTCGGCGTCGCCGGCGACGGCGATCTGGGCGCGGGGGATGCCGCGGGCGATGAGCTTGCGGACGATTTCGTCATACGCCGAATAGCCCCAGGGCGTCGGATGGACGCCCATGTCGCAGAAGATCATCTGTGTGCCGCGCGTGGGTGACGTGCGTCCCCAAATGCGTGCGACGTTGTCCACCAGGGCGTTGACCTTCGAGCCGGGGAAGTCAGTCGCCTCACTGGACAGCATCCTCGAATCGAGGGCGAGCTTGCGGCCGTCGGTGGTGATGGCCAGGGCGTTGTCCACGCGCGGATCGACCTTCTCGTTGCGGATGCGGTCGTAGCGGGCCACCAGCTCCTGCTGAAGCGAACGCTGCTCGTCGGACATCGGGCAGGCAACGACAATGGCCTTGCCGGTCTCCAGCTCCGGACGGGGCAAGTCGAGCATCTCCGCCGTCTGCACATCCGAAAACCCCCGGAACATCTGCTGGAGTTCCGGCAGGTTCGTGAAGCGGGCGAAGCGGCTGCGCGGCTTGAGCGACGCGCCGTCGGGTGAGATTTCCATGGTGTCCACCACCTCGCCGAAGGTGGCGGCCCAGGCGTCGAAATGGTCGATGCCGCGGCTTTTCAGGCCCTCGGGGTCGAGGAAGCGCTGCATGGTGTACATCTCGACCATCGTGTTGGAGATCGGCGTGCCGGTGGCGAAGCTGACGCCGTGGCCGGGGTGAAGCTGGTGCAGGTAACGCGCCTTCATTTAGAGGTCGAACGCCCGCTCGGAGCCGCCGGTCTGGATGCCGGCGACGCGGTCCATCTTGGTCGGCGTTTCCAGGTTCTTGAAATAGTGGGCCTCGTCAATGAAAACATGGTCCACTCCGAGTTCGTCAAAAACGAGCCCGTCGTCCTTCTTGTCCTCGGCCAGCAGGTCTTTCAGACGTTCCTCACGCTTGGCCTTCTGCTTCTCGATGGTCTTGATGAGGTTGCGGTGGGCGCGGGTGGCGTTCTTGCTCGCCCCGTCGCACAGCAGCTGGTCGTATTCGGCGATCTGCTCCTTCAGGAACTTCTCCTGGTAGTCGCGCGACATGCCGATGCGCTCGAAGCTGCTGTGGGTGACGACGATGCCGTCCCAGTCGCCGCTGGCGATCTTGGCGGTGAGGACCTTGCGGCGCTCCCGCGTGAAGTCTTCCTTGCCGGCGACGAGCAGCTTGGCGTTGGGGTAGAGCTGCATGAATTCGCGGGCGAATTGCTCCAGCAGGTGGTTGGGCACGACGTACATGGGCTTGTGGGTCAGCCCGGCCTGCTTCATCTTCATGCCGGCGGCGGCCATCGTGTAGGTCTTGCCGGCGCCGACGGCGTGGGCGAGCAGCGTGTTGCCGGAACTCATAATCCGCCAGATGGCGTCCTTCTGGTGCTGCCGCAGCGTGATCGTCTGGTTCAGGCCGGGGAAGTCAAGATGCGAGCCGTCGAACAATCGCGGCCGCAAATTGTTGTACGTGTCGTTGTAGAGCCGCACCAGCCGCTCGGTGCGGTCGGGATCGCTGAAGATCCAGGAGCGGAACTTTTCCTTGATCTGCTTCTGCTTCTCGCGGGCGGCCAGCGTCGCGTCCTGGTTGACCACGCGCTTGTCGGGATCGCCGGGGTCGGGATCGTAGATCACCGGCGTCTTCATGTTGAGCGCCAGCTCCAGGAGATTCACGCCGTTGGCGCGTGGCGTGCCGTAGTCGGACGTGGCGGCGACCGATTGCTGCGTGGCGTAGTCGGCGTCGATGCTCCATACGGCGTCTTTCGGGAGATGGGCGACCTGGATCGACGAAGGCTGGACATGGAACAAATCGGCGGCGAAGGCCTGGATGTCGGATTCGGGCACCCACGGCGATCCCAAATTGCAGTCGATGTCGCCGGGCAGCACGTCTTCCGGCTGCACCTTTCGCAGGGCCTCGGCGTTGCGGGCGAAGCCCGGTCCGGCCGCTTCGGCAGCCGCGAGCTTGGCCCGCACGTTGCCGGAAAGATAGGCGTCGGCGGTTTGCCACGTTTTGGATTCGGGGTCGTGGAAGATCAGGTCGCCTAGCTCAGCAATCACCGATTCCTCCGGGTTGCCGTAGAGGGCCGCGATGAAGGGCAGATCGACCGCGCCCTTCTGGTCGAGCGAGGCGAGCAGGCCGTCCTCGGCGCTGGCGACCGTCGTGACCGGCGGCTTGCGGCCGACCACGTCCTGCTTTATGATCGCGGCCTTGGCGGCCTTGCCGGTGACCTCGTCGTATTCCTCCAGGCTCATCACGAGCATGGCGTCCGGGTCTTCGCGGAACTTCACCAAGTTGGGCATCCGCCGGATGACATGGCCCTCGGCAGTTTCGCCGAAGGTGGTTTTGTTGATGGGGCCGTAAGCGCCGACGAAGCGCTCGTAGGCCCAGTTGAGTTCCCGGCGGGCGTCGTTGCGGTGTGCCTCCGGCCAGCCTTCGTTCTGCGATTGCAGGACGCGGCGGGCGCGGTCGCGCAGTCCCACCAGGGCGGCCAGGCGCTTGCCGATCAGCGATCCGTAGGCGGTGAGCGTCTTGCCGCCGTAGACGACGGGCAGCGCGAGGCCATCGGTGAGCTGGCAGATGGTGCGGTCGTCGCGGAGGAAGAAACTACCCTCGTCGATGTGCTTGAGCGGGGGAGGGGGCGTGAATCCGCCTTCGCCCTGGCTTCGGCGCGACAGGGTGCCGGATGGCTCAAGCGCGGCAGAGGACAGGGAAGGGGCGTATTCCGGCAGGCGGCAGATGGCGCCCTGGAGTTGCTGGGCCAGGTCGCCCGCGGAGGCGACGCCGTAGCCCTCGCCGTAGAGCGTGTCCTTGCTGGTCCAGGCGCCCAGCACCATCTCCGGATGATTCAGGAAATACTGGTTGACCGCAACCTCAACGCCTTCGACGGCAAGCGGTGCGGTGTGCAGCCAATCGGGATCGGCGTGGCGGGCCGGCTCGCCGGGCGCTCGCTTGCGGAGGAACAGAATGTCCGTGACCACGGCCGTTCCCTCGCGTTTGAAGGCGTCGGAGGGCAGGCGGATCGCACCCAGGAAATCGGCCCGCTCGGCGAGGTATTCCCGGGCGGCGCCGTTCTGCCGGTCGAGAGAAAAGTGGCTGGTGACCACGGCGAGAATGCCGCCGGGCTTCAAGGCGTCCACCGATTTGGCGATGAAGGAATCATGCAGGCTGAATCTCTGGCCGTTGTGCTCCATCTTCACGTCGGCGAAGGGGACGTTGCCGATCACCGCGTCGAGAGGAGGCAGCTTCGTGTCGCGGAAATTCTCAATGCGGATGTCCTGGCCGGTGTGCAGCGCCCGGGCGATGCGGCCGGAGAGGGAGTCCAGCTCGACGCCGATGAAGCGCATGGCGGCCGGGGCATGGCTCATGAAATTGCCAATGCCGCAGCCGGGTTCGAGGACCGTGGCGCCGCCCGGCACGCCCAGGCGGGCGATGGCCTGATGGATCGCCTGCATGACAAGGGGTGAGGTGTAGAAGGCGTTGAACGTCGTGCGCTTGGCGGAGGCGTATTCTTCGGGCGTGAGCAGCGCCTTCAGCTGCTCGCCGAGGTCTTGCCAGGAGAGGTCCTTGCATTTCCCGGTGACGGGATCGGGGAAGATGCGGAGCGCCACGGCACCGAAACCGCCGAAGCGGGCCAGAGCCTGCTTCTCCTCCGGCGTAGCCGGCCGCTCGTCGTTCTCGATGGCATGCAGCGTCCGGATGGCCGAGAGGATGTCATGGGCCTTCTGCCGATCGGTGACGGAAACGGGCGCGGGCGTCGGCGACGGCCGGAAGAGGGGTAGGGCGAGCTGGGCGTTTTGCATGTCGTGGTTTCCTTCTCCTTGCGTGAACGGCCCCGCCATCGGGGCCTGACGGCACGCCAAGGAATCAGCCCTAGCCGGCAGCGCAGCGTTTTTGCAAGCGGGCAATGGGGCAGGGGCCCCGTTCCCGCTTGCAAGGGCCGGCGGGCCGATTAGAGTGCCGTCCTTTATGGCCCCGGGCGGGGCGGGAGTGAGAAGGGAATCGGCAGGCGAAGGGGCTGCCGGGGTTGCCGGCGTCTGCGGCTCATCGCGGTCAGGAACGCGGTCGAACAGCGAGCGCGGACGCCGGCCGCGTGACGGCCCTACGCGGGCGGCGTAGGACGGCGGAGGAACGCCATTGCGTCCTCCAGGGGGAACGGCTCGTCTTCCTCCGGCGGCGAGGCGGAAGACAAACCCAGTTGCCGGAGGGCCAGCTCCAGGGCCTCGCTCGCGATCTGGCTGTCGCTGCTGCCCGGTTTCGCATTGGAGAGGCGCTCCTTCCAGTTCAGGTGGCTGCTCCTCAGCTGCCGGGCGAACCGTTCCAGCGTCGGCAGAAGCGTCCGCTGCTTCAGAAGCCGGTCGTACATCTCCGGCCGGTCCTGGATCATGTGGAGGCAGATTGTCTTGTACTGCATGATGGGTTCCTTTCGTGTGAGGGGAACCGTCGTCCTGGGGCGCGGCCGCCTCGGCCGCATCCGGCAGGTCGTCGGGGAAGAGAGACTGGAAGGCGGGCGGCGTCCGTGCCATACGGGAGCGGTGATGGAGGTTTTGCCCGCGGCGGCATCGCCGCGGCGTCCGGCGGCGGGTTGCAAGAGTCGTGCCAGGACCTGGGTGAGCTATGAGGCACACGCAGGGGCCAAGCGACTGATGGGGTGGTAGGAGTTATTGCAGGCTACCGAAGCGAGCTGTTGCTCGTGTGAGCGGATTTCGTTTGTGCCTCCGTTGGCGGCCGGGTAAGCTCATAGTCGGCCGGGGCGCTGGTCGGCACGGTGACTGGGCGACGCCGAGCAGGCTGGGCCCCGGCCTCTCACTTATCCTTCAAACAAGCGTAAAACGGGAGCCGAAGCCGTCGCGCTTCGACGCACCAGCGGCGGAGATGAAAAAGAGGAGGCCAGCAGCCGGGGGAAGCTGCTGGCCCTCGTTGATGGGTCAGGGGGATGGGATGGGGGGTGTGCTGACCGGGCCCCGGGAAAAGGCCCGACTGGTTGTCTCTGTCCAGATGCTGACGCATTCAGCGTGCCAACAAGGCGCGCCCAGGAGTCGAGAAAGTGGAAGTCCTTGTCGGGCTTGCGTCTGGACCGGACAAGGGTGAACCGCAGCGGAACAGCCACGCCGCCGGCGTTGTAAAACGTACCGCCTGCGCGGTCTTTTCTGCCACATTGTTCCCGGAGACGCGACGGCTGTTGGTCAAGCCGGCGCGTCAACGATCCTTCTCCGGCTCGACGAAGTCCTTCACGCGGAGTTCGTAGCCGGTCCTGTTCGTGGGAAAGCCTGCGACCACGCTCAGCGTGATCTTGTCGAGGTAGGCGCGGTCGGCCAGAAAACGAACGACGACGCTGCCTGAATCGGTTCGTTTCTCCTGCAGCGGCGCGTAGCCCACCAGTAACTTGTCTCCGTCTCGGATTTCCAGGCTGACGTGGCTGTAATCCTTGAGCTTGCCCTCGGGCTTGAACTCAAGCTCCACCCAGCAATCCTTGGGGCCGCTGTCCGTCAAGCGGATTACGATGCCCATCTCCTTCGCCTCGTCCTTGGAGACCGGCTTGATCCCCATCAAGGCGAAGCACCGGCTGGGAATGATCCCTAACACAACGACCACGCCCAGGGCGGTAGCGACGAGCCTTTTCATCGGTTATCTCCTTTGGGCGAGCGGTCCTTCCCTACAGACGAAACTGTGGCGGGATTCGTTTGCGCGGCGAAGACGACGGCAAAATCCGCTCGACAACCTGCCTGCCCTGCGGTACCGATGGCGGATGACCGACGAACCCCGCGACATGGCCATCGCAAACGCGCTCTTACGCTCTTTATTGTGGCAGATAGCCCGGAGGCTCAAGGACTACCAGGACGCGCCCGCGTTTGCGATCGAGGACGAGGAAACCCCTGCGCTGGAAGTCATCGTCCCCGCGTCGCTGCGCGAGAAGGCCGCCGAGGCGTTGGCCAAGGCCCAAGCGATGCTCAAGGGGCAGGGGCGAGGGAGAGAATGATGAATCGGCGAGGGGCGGCAAGAGTTGTGCCTGAGTTGTGGAGAGCGCGTCGAGGTTCAACCTGGCGACGGCGAGTCGGCGACGCCGTCGGTGTTGCTTATGCTGCGATAAGCGGGATCCCGTACGCGCCGAGCAATCCGTCCTGCGTGACCAGCGTCATGCTTTCGGCGAGACACTGCGCGACGAGCAGGCGGTCGAACGGGTCCTTGTGGATCGGCGGGAGCTGGCCGACCCGGCGCGCGTGATCGTGCGTGATCGGCAGGGGCAGCAGCGGTTCGGCCGCCAGCTTCTCGTCAAAATCACGGCTCAGGCGCAGCAACCCCTTCGCCTCCTTGATGGACGCCTCCCAGATACTGGCCGCACTGACATAGACCGAGTGACGCCGATCGGCGATGTGCTCGCGTGCTCCGGCGCGGAGTTGGGGATCGTCGTCCAGCCACCAGAGCAAAGCGTGGGTGTCCAGAAGCAGTTTCATGCGCCGCCGCCGTAAAACAGCTGCTCCAGTTCTTCGTCGGCGTCGTCGAAGTGTTCGCTCACCCAGATTTTGCCTTTGAGGGCTCCTGGCTGGCGGGGCGGCAGATTGCTCTGGGCTCGGGAAAGGATGGCCACGGGCTTGCCGTAGCGGGCGATGACGATTTCCTCGCCGGCTGCGACGCGCTCCAGCAGCTTGGAGAGCTGGGTCTTGGCTTCATGAATGTTGACGAGTTGCATGGGGCGACCTTACCTATATTAGACTTAGTTTAGTCTACTATTATCATTATGTCAATAAGGACTTGTCAAGGACGAGCAGGCATGGCGATGTCCCTTCCCGTACCGACGAAGCGTCGGCTGCCGCCTCTGACCAGCGGAGCGCAGGGGCAGAGGGGGCCTCAATCATTCGTCGCCGGCGCCGCTCTCGTCGCGCAGCCGCCTCAACTGAGCCGGCGGCAAACGCGTCAGCAGACGACGCAGATCGCCTTCAGACCGTCCGCTCAGCCAATCCTCCATCGACTCCTCCGTATCGTCCTCGGAGGCCGTACGCTCCTGTTTGACTGCCTCGACCGCAGACGCCCATTGACGCTCATACGAGTCCAGTTCCCGGCGGCAGCCGACCACCGTTTCCAGCAGTTCGGTCAGCGCATCCGAAAAGCCCCGGCTGCCGTCCTGGCCGAAAATGTGCGCGTGCTCGTGCAGGAACGTCGCCAGCGCCGAGGCGAAATCCGCTACAAGCACGTCCGCGCCTAAGAACACCTCGCGCGAGCGATACCCCCGGCCGGACTTCAACTGGCCCAGCAGCGCCTCCGTTCGCGCCACCGTGTAACTGGTGCGCCCCTTGTCGAACACGGCGCCGACTTCGGGGGCCAGTTCTCGCAGCACGCGGGAGAGCACGCGGATAGCTTCCATCTCCGCCGTCGTCGGCGACCGCTGGCCCTGCCGCTTCGACTCCTCCAGGACCTTCTCGTGTGTGCGACGAATTTCGTCCTTGGCGTTCAGGGCGCTGAATCGGCTGAAGTACGCGGGAAGGCACTGCTTGCCTTCATCCCTCCAGACTCTCTCCAACCGGTCGATTTCAAGCTGCTCCGCGGGCTGCGTGGAGGTGCACCGAGCGTAATAGCCGGCGAACACTTCCTGGGCCATGGCGGCTGGCCACGCCCGACCGGCGTCGGCGACGGCGTTCAGCAGCGGGTGCCCGCGCAGCCACACGGGCCGTGCGGCCTCCACGACGACGCGCTGCCCTTCCGAGTAGCCCCGCAGGCCATAGCGGGCGAAGTGCCGATAAAACAGCTCCATCATCTCGTCGCCGAAGGCGTTTCGATCCCGGTCCTTGCTGATCCTCCTTTCGATCGCGTCATATTTCTTGCTGATGACCAGCACCAGGGGAACGTCCTCCATTTCGCCGCGCTTGAGCCCACGGTAGAAGACGTGCCCCTTGCCGTCCGTCGCCTCGTGGACCTGGAACTCGCCCTTGTAATCCGCCCATCGCTTCGATCCGAAGAGCGGGTTGTGGTCGTGCAAGAAGTGGTTCAGCCCCTCGGCCATCGCCTTGGCGAGCTTTCGAGAGCACCCCGCCAGCACCAAGCGCGTGCCGCCAAGATTCTCCTGCCCGCGGTAGAAGTCGTATTCCACCGGGTACAGTTTGGTATCCGCCACCGCCTGCCCGGCGACGCGCAGATGGAGGACGTCGTTGCCGGAGCACGCGATCACTGTCACGGAGTGGTCGCGCAGCAGGCAGGTGGCGGCGACCTTGAATCCTTCCCCGTACTGGCCGATGTCGTCTTCCCCTTTTTCGCTGCCCAAGTAGAAGAGGCGATGCAGGTTCAACGCCGCTGGAGCGGACACGTGGACTTCCTGGCCTTTCACCGCCACGCACACCTCATTCAGCCGTCCCCGATTGGCGTCGAAGAAGTTCTGCATGAGGTCGCGGGCGATGTACACCTCGTCCCAGTTGACGCCCCAGGCCGTGGTCACAGCGCTGGTGAGCGTCTTGACGTAGTTCAGCTTTTGCCCCCCGACGAGGCGTGCGATCCTTTCAAGGTTGCCGTTTTCGCTCATTTGCATCTCAATCTCTTTCAGACCTGCATTCCGCCTTCGCGGCGCGTTTTTCCACCCTATTGCATTTCGTCGTCGCTCCGCAAGCACTACGTCGGGAAACCCACTTTCCCGAAGGCCGTCGCCGCCGTCATTCTGAACCGGCTGCCTACCCTGCAACCAGGTGGGAGCGCCGCCGGCGGCTGCGGATCATGAGACGGCTGCCCCACACGCCGGACCTTAAAGCCGTGGCGCGCAATACGGTATGGTTCAAGCCGCCGCACGAGGCGTTGGACGATCCGTTCCACCTGGTCGCGCAAGTGCTGACCTACGGCACGCACGAGGACGTGACGACGCTGCGACGCTACGTTTCCGACGATGAATTGCGGGAGGCCATCGATCGGGCGCCACCGGGCGTCTTCGACCCGCGCTCCTGGGCGTACTGGAATCTGAATATCGGCCGTTACCCCGCCCCGCCCTTGCCCAGGCGGACGTTCCCGTAAGGCCGACAAGACCGGACGCTCTCCCATAGTTGCAGGTGGAAAATCGCTCGCAGGCTCGGACTGCAAAAAGGGGCTAGCGCCCCCGGCCATGAGAATGAGTCTTGCGTTCTTGCGCGTCCCGCACCATGTCTAGAATCAGCTTCGTGGTCATGACGCCCAGGCTGATCGCCGTAATCGCGGAGAAAACGATGTTCAGCGTGCCGTGCGTTTCACGGGCGAAACGGTCGGCGTGACTGGCCACATGCAGCGGATTGGGGTTGTTGGGTATAGGAGGGTGCATTAGTGCAGCATTCGGTGATTGCAACCAGATGGGAGGACGTTAGACCAGGTCCAAGGGCATTGTCAAGCAGCGGTGGTCAACAGACTTGCGCGAACGGCTGGCTCCTGTTAAGAATGACGGCGGCCGGCGACAGCAATCAACCCCGCCGGCGTGGGACGGTCATGGGGCTGCTGCACGATCTGGACGACGGCAAGAAGCGGGAGATCACCGAGGAGGATTTCGACTACTTCCTCGACGTACTGCCGCCGGCGGCGATGGGTTTCCGCTGGAACGGCGAAAAGTGGGCCTACGGCTTCGCTGAAGGGGCTGACTTCGTTTACGCGTTCCGGAAAGAGGGCAGCAGGTACTATGCCCAAAAGACCAACCTCCTGAACCCGCGCGAATGCGGCCGGTCGCTGGATGAGCAGCAGCAGGGCGTCGCCAGGCGACTGGCGAATAACAAAGAACCATCCCGGCGTGAAGGCGGCGACAGGGGCCGGTGACCAGGGAAGAGGCTCCGTGTCGCGGCCCCTCGTTTGCATTACGATAATCTGAGCCGATGCCCGCAGCTGGAGAACCGCCAATGGCTGACAACGATGTGCTGATCGTCGGGGCCGGGCCGACGGGGTTGGTCCTGGCGCTTTGGCTTACGCGGCTGGGCGTACAATTGCGCATCATCGACAAGACGGCCGGGCCGGGAACCACCTCGCGCGCCGTGGCTGTGCAGGCGCGGACGTTGGAACTGTACCGCCAGGTAGGCCTTGCTGAGGCGGTCGTCGAAGCCGGCGTCAAGGTGGCGGGCGTCAATTTCTGGGCGCGCGGCGCTAAAGCCGCGCGCGTGCCGCTGGGGCGGCTGGGGGAGGGGCTGAGCCCTTTCCCTTACGCGCTGACCTACCCGCAAGACGCCCACGAGCGCCTCCTCGTCGAGCGGTTGAACGCTTTGGGGGTGAGTGTAGAGCGGCAAACGGAGCTGCTGCGTTTCGATCAAGGCCCGGAAGGCGTGCGGGCGGTGCTGCGGGGACCCGACGGCTCAGAGGAGGCCTGCGAGGCGGCCTACCTCGCCGGCTGCGACGGCGCACATTCGACCGTGCGGGAGGCGCTGGGGACGGGCTTCCCCGGCGGCACGTACTCCGGCCTGTTCTACGTCGCCGACGTGGTTTGCGCCGGGCCGGCGGCGGACGGCGAAATCCACGTCGATTTCGAGGAGGCTGATTTCCTGGCGGTCTTTCCCCTCAAGGGGCAGGGCCGGCTGCGCCTGGTCGGCCCCGTCCAGTGGGACGCCGAGCGCGAACACCGCGAGCTGACCTTCCAGGACGTGGGCGAGCGCGCGATTCGCAATCTCGGGCTTACGGTCAGCAAGGTGAACTGGTTCTCGACCTACCGGGTGCATCACCGCGTGGCGGCGCGCTTCCGGGAGGGACGCGTGTTTCTGTTGGGGGACGCGGCCCACGTCCACAGCCCGGTGGGCGGCCAGGGCATGAACACCGGCATCGGCGACGCCGTTAACCTGGCGTGGAAGCTGGCCGCGGCGCGGAAGGGCGAGGCCGGCGAGGACCTGCTGGCGACCTACGAAGCGGAACGGATCGGGTTCGCACGGCGGCTCGTCGCCACCACCGACCGCATTTTCACCGTGGTCACGAAACAAGGTTCGTTGGCGCGGTGGGTGCGCACCCGGCTCGTTCCCTGGATCGCACCGCCGCTCTTCCGGCTGACGCCGATGCGCCGCTGGCTGTTCCGCACCGTGTCCCAAATCGGCGTCCATTACCGCAAGAGCCTTTTGAGCGCGGGTGCGGGCGGCGGCGTCCACGGCGGGGATCGCCTTCCGTGGGTCGCGGTGAGCGGAAGGGATGGCAAGGCGACGGACAATTTTGAAACGCTCGGCTCGCTGCGCTGGCAGGTTCACTGCTACGGCGAAGCGGCGGCCGACGTGCATGCTGCTTGTGCGGCGAAGGGCCTAGCCTTGCACTCGTTCCCCTGGCGGCCGTCCCTGGGGCGGTCCGGGCTGAGACGGAACGCGGTGTACCTGATCCGTCCCGACGGGTATGTCGGCTTGGCCGACCCAACTGGCCGCGCTGCCGTGATCGAGCAATACCTGGAGAACAACAAGATTCGGTTCGCCGACCACGCCGGGCAGGTCGCTGCGGGGGACCGGCAATCTCCCGTTGCTGCCCGCGCTTCGCAGGTCCGCCAGACGTGCCATCGCTAGGAGACAGCGCCGAATTCGTCCGAGGAGAAGCGCGTGTGCAGGACAGGGACTACCAGATTGTGGTGACGCAGCAGGAGCGAATGCAGCCGTCGCGGGTCACGAGCGGCACGCAGTGGTGCCAGGCCGTGGCCGCGATGACCCGGTCCGGCAAGTCGGGCACATCGAGCCGCGAGATGTCTTGCAGGGCCAGCACGACGCCGAGGTCGAGCGGCGCCAGTTGCAAGGTGGTCGCGGGATGGTCCAACTCCGCCAGCAGCCGCGGCAGCACGGCGGCGTCCAGCCGACCCTTCTCGACGAGGTAGATGATCTCGACCAGACACATGCTCGGCAAGAGGATGCGTTCTGCCCCGTCCAGCGCCCGGGCCGCGGCCGCCGATAGCCGGCGGTCATTCTCGAAAAACCAGAGCGCGGCGTGCGTATCGGCCGCGACCGTTTTCATCCAGCCCCGCGGTCCAGGAACCCGGACCACATCTCGCTGCGGGCGACCTTGATTTCGTCGAAGCTGATGCCGCTGCGCAGGTCGGCGAGGATGCCGCGCGGGCTGCGCCGCCCGGCCACGGACGCCGCTGCACGGGCGCCCAGCTCATCGAGGACGCGAGACGGTTCGGCGACCGACCGGGAGGGTTGACTGCGGAGCAGCGTGTCTGTTGCCTGCGGGGGCCGCGATCCGGCGGGCCAGGGAGGCGTTCCGTGCTGCTCCAGCAGATGCAGGGCCGCGAAGATGACCTCGTCCTCGGATGCAAAACGTCCGGCGGCGAGTTGCTGGCGGACGAATTGCTCCAGATCGGGCGGCAGGGGCGTGTGGCTGGTCATCGGGCGAGTATAGCGCGTTTTGGCGTGCATGTCAAAACGCACTTGACCGCGGCGGCGTGTCGGTCGGAGGGTTAGCCGGGCCGCCTGTGCAGTGATTACGACTTTTGCGCTTGCTTTAGTTAGCGAATACTGATAGCCCTATCGGCGGATGGAAGAAACAGCCGCTTCCGTGCGCTGGGAACAACGCACGGAGCAAGCGCTCCGGTCCGGAGCGGCGGCCGGCTCTTTTGTCGGGCAGTCGTGCTGCCACATGTGGCGTCATCGCGTCTGCGATGATCGCCATTGTCTACCTCCTCCTGGGTTACGGCGGACATGAACGATATGCTATGGCGTCCGCCGTATCCTCTCCCCCCTCTTGTCCCCCTTCTGGGTCAAGCGACGGTGATCAGTCTCGGTCGCGGCGATGGCCATGCTTCGCATCGAAGACCGCGGCCGGCGCGGCTCGGCGGCGGATGGAGCGACATCCGGCTCAGCCGCAGGAGTCGCTGGCGCGCAGGCTCCCGGCAGGCGATGCGCTGTGTGTCACAGCCTCGCAAGCAAGTTTTTCCGCGGTGGACGTGAAGAACAGCTCGATCTCCTCGTGGCTGTCGGCCGGGGCGTGCTCCAGGGTAATGCTCTTGGCCTCCTCCCAGCGGCCCGCCGCCAGGTGGCGCCGCACCGCTTCGCAGACGGCCGGCGGCAGGAGGATGTCCCGGTGCAAGCGGATGAAGTGCCGATTGTCGGCGAAATCGGTGACAGCCTCGACGTTGCGTCGCTTCTGGCCCATTGTTCGATCTCCCGGGCACAGTCGGTGAAGCCGCTTCCACGCGCCCTGTGCCGACGCGCGAAGCCAAGAACCGCTGGCCGTAACCGCAAGGTCGCGGCCAGCCGTATGCGTGTGTGGAGAAAAGGTCGTGGTCGCGTCGCCGCGCCAGCCCATGATCCCATCGTACTTGACACTAAACTCGTGTCAAGAGGCGCCGACCCGATAATCGGGTCAAATGGCCACTAAATCCCAGCACGCTTCGGCCTACCGGCCGCTGCCCGGCTTCCTGCGTTCGCTCCGCGAGGCGGCGGGCCTGACCCAGCGCGACCTCGGCAAGCGGCTGCGGAAGCCGCAGAGCTGGATTTACAACTGCGAGACGGCCAACCGCCGCGTGGACGTGGTGGAGTTCATCGAGTGGGCGCGATGCTGCGGCGTAGAGCCCGTCGAAGGGCTCCGGCAATTCCTCGGCGCCGGAAGGAGGCATGGTTGACGGCCAGTCGGATGGCGATGGCCCAGAGCGGGTTCGCCGACTCGCGAGGTTGAATCGGGCGTGCGCCTCTGGACGGCTGCTGTGAGCGCGTCGGAACAGGCTGAACTAAAGCCCCAGCACCAGGCGCAGGCGGTCTTCGACCTGGCCCCTCACCGCCGCGGACGCCCGGCCGAGAGGCTGGCTGAGCCGCTCGTGGCAGACGGAGCGCCTCGCACGCTTCGCGTCGGCAGGACCTGGTCTTCCTGATAGACGGGGGATCCCCGTTCCGGCCCCTCCCGGCAGGAACTGCGGAAACCCGTCTATCAGGAAGGAGGTCGTGTAGCGACGCCATGCCCGGGCGTGAGGCCTAATCTCCGCTGGGCGCCGCGAT
>DATKHW010000026.1:0-8555 GCA_035546275.1 Gemmataceae bacterium | reverse complement strand
ACCCCTCTCCCCCGAGGGGAGAGGGGGAGAAATCAATTCCCCTCTCCCCCGAGGGGTAAGGGGTGAGGGGGTGCGCTCATGATAACCGTGGCGGATTTGTCGGCGCGGGTGAAACGGCTGGAGGAATTGACGCGCGGACTGGCGAAGGAAGTGCTGCGCTGGAAGGAATGCAACGACCCGCTGCTGTACATGGAGCGCAAGGCCTACCTGGACGCGATACAGAACGCGCTGGCCGGGCTGGACGAAGCCCGCGTGGTGCTGGCCCGGGCGCGGAATCGGCTTCTTGAGCGATCAAAATAGGAAGCGGATACCCAATTCCCGCGTCGCCGGAGTTTCCGGCGGCGGCCCAATTTACAAATTCGTTACACACGCAAATCGGCCCAGCCGGTTATACTGCGCGAACCGCCCGTCGCCGTGACCATCGGATTTCTGTAGCCCATTGGAGGAATCTCTCTCATGCGTCGTCGCAATTATCTCTTCGTCGGCGTCATCGCGGCCGTACTGGTCGCCGTCGTCGCCGTGTGGCGCTACTCGGCCGCCGCTCAGCCCGGCGCTCAGAACGAACCCGAACGCGCTCCCGGAATGAGCCTGCCCTTGACCGAGGTAATTCTGTTCAACAGCGGCGTCGGCTATTTCCAGCGCGAAGGCCCCATCGAAGGCGCCACGCGCGTGGACCTGACCTTCCCCGTCACCGACGTGCCCGATTTGCTCAAGAGCCTCGTGCTTCCCGACGCCAGCGACGCCAAGGTCACCGTCAACTACGACAGCGAAGAACCGGTGGACCGGACGCTGAAATCGTTCGCGCTCGACCTGACGAACAACCCGACGCTGGGGCAGATCCTCAACCAGGCCCGCGGCGAGAAAATCGAGGTCGTCCTCCAGCAGAACGGCGCCACGCAGCCGGGCAGCCTGACGGGCGTGATCGTCGGCATGGAAGAGCAGTCCGTCCCTGGCCCGAAGGACACGATGGTCACGATGGACATGCTGAACATGCTCTGCGCCGAGGGCGTGCGCGAGGTGCCGCTGACGCAGGTGCAGCGGCTGCGCTTCCTCAATCCGTCGCTCGATTCCGAATTCCATCGCGCCCTCGACGTGCTG
The DNA here is from genome assembly GCA_035546275.1 of Gemmataceae bacterium. Taxonomy (GTDB): domain Bacteria; phylum Planctomycetota; class Planctomycetia; order Gemmatales; family Gemmataceae; genus UBA4732. The sequence goes on along the minus strand of DATKHW010000026.1, from coordinate 7,457 downwards.
GCGGCGGCCCACAACAGCCAGAAGCGCACGGTCAGCCTCAACTTCACCGGCGACGGCAAGCGGACGGCGAAGGTCGGTTATGTCGTCGAAAATCCGATCTGGAAGACAAGCTATCGCCTGGTGCTTGACAAGAAGGGCAAGCCGACCTTGCAAGGCTGGGCCATCGTGGAGAACACCAGCGACGAGGACTGGAAGGACGTGCGCATGGCGCTGATCTCCAGCCGGCCAATTTCGTTCCAAATGGATCTCTATCAGCCGTTGTTCATCCCGCGGCCGACGGTGGAGCCGGAGTTGTTCGCCTCGCTGCGGCCGCCGACGTACCAGGGGGCGATGAATGGCGGACAGATTGGCGGTTTCGGGGGGGGCGGTTTTCAATTTGGGGGCGGCGGCTTCCCAGGCGCCAACGGCCAGAACTGGGGCGCTCAGAACGCCGGCGGCCGCTTCAACAACCCCAATTCTCCCCAGCAGAACGGCGCACAGCTCGGCAATATTGCGCAGAACATGAACCCGAACAACAACGACAACGGCAACTTCAATAACTCGGTCAACAACAAGCTCAGCTACGAGGAGATGCAGCAGCGCCGCCAGCAGCTGCGGCAAAACAAGGACAACGCCAAGAAGATCGGCAGCATTGTGGCGCTTGATCCATCCGGCGTGGCGTCGGTGGCCAACGCCGACGAGATCGGCGACTATTTCCAGTACAACATCGACCAGAAGGTGACGCTGCCGCGGCAGAAGTCGGCCATGCTGCCGATCGTCAACCAACCCGTCGAAGGCAAGCGCGTCAGCATCTATAACGAGGCGATTCAGGCGAAATTCCCGCTGCTCGGCCTGCGCTTCAAGAACACCACCGGCCAGGACCTGATGCAGGGCCCCGTGTCCGTCTACGAAGGCGGCACCTACGCCGGCGACGGCCGGATCATGGACCTACAGCCCAATGAGGAGCGGTTGCTGAGCTACGCCATCGACCAGGGCGTCGAGATCAAGGCCGAGGGCACGGTGGCGCCGCAGCAGCTGATCTCGGTCAAGGTCGTCAAGGGGATCATGCAGGTGACGCACAAGTTGCGCGAAACGCGGCTCTATCACATCAAGAACCGCTCGCCGGAAGACCGCGACCTCATCGTCGAGCATCCCATCCGCGAAGAGTGGAAGCTGGTGACGCCGGAGAAAGCGAGCGAGGTCAGCCGCGACGTCTACCGGTTCGATTTGTCGGTGGCGTCGGGCCAGTCGGCCAAGCAGGAAGTGGTGGAGGAGCGGAGCCAGCTGAGCGCCGTCTCCGTCTCCACGGCGGACGACAACACCATCAAGATTTTCCTGAGCGGCAATGTCGCCAGTCCGAAGCTAAAGGACGCGCTGTCCAAGGCGCTCGATTTCCGCAGCCAGCTGGCGGCGACGCAGCGCGACCTGACGCAGCTGAACAATCAGCTCAAGGCGATCACCGACGACCAGGTGCGGCTGCGGGCCAACCTCGACAAGATGCCGGCGACCTCGGCGGCGTACAAGCGCTACCTGGACAAGTTCGATCAACAGGAAACGGAGATCGAAAAAATCCAGAAGAGCATCGGGGAGAAGCAGGACGCGGCGAAGGCTCAGCAGGCCGCGTATGAGGATTATCTCGCGGGGCTGAGCGTCGATTAGTTGCTGGTTGTGAGCACGCAGCGCCAGCAGGCGCCGACGCGGACGCACTTGCTGGCGCTGCGTGCTGATGCGGACGCACTTGCTGGCGCTGCGTGCTGTTGTTTCTTCAGCGGGCGCCCGCCGCCGAGGGATCCAAACCGATTAGCGCCAGCGCCTGTTTGACGAAATCGTCGCCCAGTCTCTTCGCTTGGTCGTCCACGTTCTGGCATGTCTTCCGCCACGCCTCCGTGGACGTCCCCGTCGGGCAGGGTTCGGCACAGACCTCGAGATAGACCTTCGCTTTCGGCTCCGTCCCACTCGGTCGCAGGGCCACGCGCGCCCGTTCGCCGAAGTGAAACACAAGCACGTTCCGCGACGCCGCGTCCGTCGCTCCCTTGATCGAGCCGTACCGTTCCTCGTCGCGGCGATCTTCGATGCGCGTCACCGTCAGGCCTCCGATTTCCCGCGGCGGAGCGGCGCGCAGCCGATCCAGCATCGACGCCATGCGCCGCTTGCCTTCCACGCCGGTCATGAAAACGGGAATCCCCGCGTTGTGATAATAGCCGAATTCCCGCGCTAGGCGATCCACATAATCCAGCACCGTCTGTCCACGCCGCTTCTGTTCCAGCGCCAGGTCGGCCAGCAGCACCGCCGCGCCGCCGGCGTCCTTGTCGCGGATCAGCGGCGTGGTCAAAATGCCGTGGCTCTCTTCCACGCCGATGACGAAATCGGCCGGCGAACCGGAAACGTCCTGGTACGCGCCGTTCTGCTCCAGGTGCCACAAGACATCGGCAATGTATTTGAAACCGACCAGCAGATCGTCGATGATCTGGGCGCCGAAACGGCGGGCGATCCGCGTCACCTGTCCGGTTGTGACGTCGGTGCGAACCACGATCGGCGACGCCGGCAGCCGGCTCTGTTGCGACAACTTGCTCAACTTGAAGTGCGTCAGCAGCGCCGCGATTTGGTTGCCGGTGATGTAGCGCCAGGCCCCTTCTCGATCCGGCGCCATTGCTCCGAGGCGGTCGGCGTCCGGGTCGGTGGACAGCACAAGGTCCGCCTTGTGCTGGGCGGCGAGGGCGGCGGCGCGGTCCATCGATTCGGGGACTTCCGGGTTGGGCGTCTTCGTGACGTTGGGGAACTGACCGTCCGGCGTCATCTGCTCGGCCACGGGGAGGATGCGAAAGCCGAGGCCTTCGAGCGCCCGCATCGCCGTCAGCGCGCCGACGCCATGCAGCGGCGTGAAGACGATCCTGAAATCCTCGTCCCGGCGCAGCGGCGCGGCGACCGTCTGCTTGCGGCACAGGTCGATGTAAGCACGGTGCGGCGCATCGTCGAGGGAATGGATGCGAGCGGACCGCACCGCCTCGGCCCACGGCAGCGCCTTGATGTGCGTCACCTGTTCTACAAGATCGGCCATGATCTGATCGTCCGGCGGCACCGGCTGGCCGCCGCGCTCGTCATAGAACTTGCCTCCGTTGTCGTCGGGGGGATTGTGCGAGGCCGAGATGTTCAAGCCGCCGTGCGCCTTGAGAAAGCGAATCGTAAACGAGAGTTCCGGCGTCGCCAAATAGTGCGCGCTGTCGGGCGGCAGGATGTGAGCATGGAGTCCATTGGCGGCGTAAACCACGGCCGCATGGCGGGCGAGGTCGCGCGACGAAAGATGCAGCACCGGATTCGGCAGAGCGGCGTTATACTGTTTGCGCTGGTCCTCGAACCGGCGCACGTCGTAAGCCAAGACGATGTGGATCGGCGCTGCGTCCGGGAAGCGCTCCTTGAGATACTCGCAATGTCCCTGAACGGAAGCGGCCAGCGTCCACAGGTTCATGCGATTGGGGCCGATCCCTACGGCGCCGCGACGGCCGCCCGTGCCGAACGGCAGAATTTGGCTGAAGCGATCGAGCAGTCCGGGCCATCGGCCGGTCTGAATCAGCCATTCGAGCTGCGGCCGGTACGGGGCGAATTCCGGGTCGCTCAGCCACTGGCGCAGAGAATGGAGCGCCTGGTCCTTTAGCGCCGCGTCCGCTTCGACGCCCTGAAAACCCTGGCGCGCTTGCGTGAGCAGATCCATATGGGGAAACCCGGTCCCTGGCGATGGGCGGCGCAGCGCCTCGACGCAGGCGCCGGCTGAGGTGGTACTTTAATCCCGGCGGCATGGCCGGGCAACACCACGACGCCGGCCCTCAGCGCGACCCGATCCGCAGCAGCACTTTCCCCTGCCGTCCCGGTTGCGCCGCTTGCCGAACTGCCGCCCGAACATCATTCAGCGGAAACGTCGCGCCAACTTCCGTCGCCAGGAGTCCCGTCTGGATCAATTTGCCCAGCGTTCGAAACAGCGAAATCTTCGTCAAAATCCCTTGCTTGCGTATCCAATCCGACAGCCAGAATCCCTCGATGCGTTTTTGTCCGCCAATCAGGATTCGCGGATCGATGCGCAGGGGCTCGTCTGACAACGTGCCGTAAACCAGCATGCGACCGCCCGACGCCAGGACGCCGACGACTTCGCTTCCGGTCGGTCCGCCGACGCAATCAATGGCATAGGCGACGCCGGCGCCGTTCGTCAGGGCCAGGACGCGCTCCGTCAGCGATTCGGCGTCGGTCGCAACAACGGCATCGGCCCCCTCGCGCAGCAGTTCCTCCGCCTGTTCGCGGCGCCGGACCACGTTGATCGTGCGGAAGCCATAGCGCCTTCCCAGGCGGATCACCATCCGGCCCAGCGCGCTGCCGGCGGCGGTCTGCAGCAGCCAGGCGTCCGGCGGCACGGCCAAGACAAATCGCGTCATGATCACGGCGCTGGCCGGGTTGACGAAAAACGTCGCCGCCTGCTCGTCCGTCAACGCCGCCGGCGCCGGCCACACCTGCAGGGCCGGCACAACCACCTGCTCCGCCCAGTTCCCGCCGGCGCCATTGGGTACGACGACGCGCTTGTTCTTGCGCCACCAGGCCGGCAGCCCTGAGCCTGCCTCGACGACGCCGACGCCTTCGAAGCCCGGTACAGCCGGCAATAGCGGCTTTATCCCGTAACGGCCGCGGACCATCATCAGGTCGGATGGGTTAATCGGGCTGACCAGCATGCGTACGCGCACCTGACCTCGCGCCGGTTCCGGCGTCGGCAGGTCGCGCACCTGCAGCACCTCGGCCGGGTCGCCCCAGTTTTCACATACCACCGCTTTCATGGCATGCTCGCCCCGTCGTCCACCTCGCCGGCCAATACGCCACCCTGCGTTGACACCACGAGGCGCTGTCTGTAATGTCCGCCGCGCACTCGGTTCCCGCCGAGTTGCTGGACCCACTTTTCTCCGGAAAGGACGCCGATCCCATGTCCTCCCGCATCGTCCGTCTATCAGCAGCCGCAGCCATGCTCTGGCTGTGCGGCGCCGCAACGTCGCGCGGCGGATTCCAGGACTGGTCCTACACGTGGGAGCGCGATCCCTTCGCCGTTCCTTCCAACGCGGGCGGCCAAGGCGGCATCGCCAGCATCAAGCTGCCCACGCTGCCGACGGGCGGCGGCTCCGGCGCCTCGCCCATCGCCCCGATGGTCGTCGTGGCCGGCACCAACGCCCTGGGCACGGCCCTAAGCCCGGCCGACTTGTTCCACAACGCGCCCTTTACGGTTACGTTTACCATCACGGACGACCAGACCAACGCCTCGCATCCATTCGTTTTCCAGGGCCATTTGAACGGCTCCATGACGACTTCACTGGTCGATCTCACCGCCAGCTTTATCGGCGGCGATCAGCAGTCTCATATTATTTCCGGCCGCATGTACACGGTAACTCTCAGCTTCCTGGCGTCGGACGCTCCGGCCTCGTCGTTCGCCGGCGACATCGGCGCCTCGGCGGCGGTGGCTGGCCTGCCCACCACGGTCCAGTCGCCGGAACCGACGAGCCTTATTCTGATCGGTCTGGCGTTGCCCGCCGTCGGCGCCCTTGCGTGGAGACGACGGTGCCGCTTTCAAGCCCATTCTTCCGCGGGGCAATGAAGCGCTCCTCAAAGGATGCAAAGCAACATCGATCGTCCGGCGCTGCCGCTCTGGGCAATTGACCCGCATTCCAGGCAAGCACTACAATAGGCCCGAACGCCGGTGAGACGAGCGTCTTTGCCTTCGACCGGCCGACCCCGCGCATCGCCTGGCGGTGCCTTTCGGGCTTTCCACTGCAAAGGGCCGTGCGTTGCTCCTCCTGGTGATCCTGCTGCCGCCCCTAGCCCTGTATCTGGTGATCCTCGGCTGGCTCAATCGTCGGCAGCGCCCCGTCATGATGGGCGGGCCATGGGAGTTTGCGGGCGTGCTGTTCGCCCTTTCCGGCGTGCTCGTGGTGGGCGGGCCGGCCCTCATCGCCAGCGTCGATGAACAATCCCGCTGGTTCTGGCTTCTGGGCGAAACCGATCAGGCAGGACCGATCTCTAGCGGCGCGGAGTCCCACCTCGGCCGACCCTCGTCCAACGAGCTTGGGGGCGCCGATTCGTCCGGCGGCTCTTCCGATCTCCGCTGGACGACGACGCTGTGGACCGCCGTGCGGCTGTTGTACATCGTCGTCGTCGCCGCCGGCGCCGGCTTGATTCTATGGCGCAGTCGCCGCCTCACCTCAATCTGCAACGTTCCAGCCGGTCTGTTTTTCAATGCCCTGCAGAGGACGTTTCAGCGACTCGGTTGGTCCACCGTGCGCACCGGCGACTCGTTTCAGATCACCGGCCGGCTGCCGGAAGGCGAAGCCGCTTCGAAAGATGATCGCATTCAAGTCACGCCGCCGCCAGCGTCCGTTGCAGCAGGCTCCATAGTAAATACGACGTTGCACGTGGACATCTTTGCGGCCATGCGTCACGTCACGCTGCGCTGGGACCCGTCCAGCTCTCCTATGCGCCGGGAGGTCGAAAACGAACTCAAGAAAACCCTCGGGGAAACTGCTTTGCCCGATCAGGAACCGATCCACGGCGGCTGCCTGTCGCTGGTCGGCGTCACCCTGTTCGCGCTGGCGCTGGTGGCCGGCGCTTTCCTGATTCTTCTGCGCTTCTATCCATTGCATTGAGCGGTTCAGGGCCGCCAGCACGCCGGAACCGGAACGGCCGGCAGAAGCTCCGCGGCTGGCCGTCCACGGCCTGGCGACGGCTTCGCCGCCGTGCTCTTGGCCGGCAGGGCAGGGGAGGGCGGCGGCAGGTTGGGTCCGCCCGTCGGCGGCGGCAGAGGATGCGGCGGCGGCAGGACCGGTTCGTCGATGGCCGGGGGCGCAGGCGGTCTCTTCTCGGCCGGGACCACGCGCACGGTCACGTCCTTATCCGCCTGGAACAGGCGGCCGTCCGGAAGTTGAAGCGTGGCGACGACGCGCAGCTTGTCGTTGCTTGGCCATACCTTCCACGGCAGAACGAGGAAATAGCCGGCGCCAAGCAGCCCCGAGCGCCAGGAGCGCCGCAGCTCATCGTCGGAGATTTGCCAGGTGGAAAGAGGTTGTTTTAGCCCGGCCGGCGTGATTTCCAGCGCCTGGATCAGCAGCTGACCGGGGATTTTCACTGGCTGATTGTCGGGGTCGAGCGGTTGGACGACGACCTGGAGCGCCTCGTCGCCGCCGGCCGCGTCGCCGTCTCGACCGCCGGTTTGACGGCCGAGAGTCAGGGAACGAATTGGATAAATAGCCACAGCGGGCTTATCGCTGGCGCCTGGAGGACAGGCGCTCGGGTCGCCGTGCTGGGCCTGCAATTCCATTTGCAAGCCCTCGTTGATCGCATGGCAGCGGTCGATTTCCTCCCGGGCCGCCTGCAAGTCCAATTCGCGGGCGTGCAGCTCGCGCTCGACCACATCGCGGTCAGTGCGACAGCCGAGCGCCGACGCAGCTCCCGCCGCGATC
>DATKHW010000025.1:0-3977 GCA_035546275.1 Gemmataceae bacterium | reverse complement strand
TCTTGGTGGGTCTCGAAGACTCGACCCACCCTACAGGCCTGGCTACTGCTCTGGGCCGAGTACGCAAACCGGCAAAGCGGTCAGGTCGAGAGCCTGGCGACTCTGCGGGTTCGACTCCCGCCTCGGCCAGTACGGGCGGGGTTACCCCGCCCCTACCGCGGCCGGCCCTCGGCGGTCGGCGGAAAAGACAGGCGCGGCCGTCGCGCCGATTGTCGTCCGCCGCCTCCGACGGCCCCGTCGCGGTGCATGGTCCCGATGTCCGGCGACGACTCTCGGCTCACATCCGGGGGAGGGTGGTTCAACTCCATCCGGGATCACTGGGTTCAGCAGGCGGCGGCGACGAGGCCCCGCCCTCACGGTCTGCAAGCGTCAGCGGCGGCGCGCCTCCGTGGCAGGGAGGAAGGCCGGGTTCAACTCCCGGGCGGACCTCTGATGAGCAAAATGGGGGCGCATGTTCCAAGGGCGGGCGAGGCTGCCTTGCAAGCAGCTTGAGATGGGTTCGATTCCCATCGTCTCCACTCGATGCGGGCCTGGGGAGCTGTCCCAGGCCCTTGTTGTTGAAAATCGCCCCTTGACACGATCCTTCTTCTGATCTAAACATTAGTACAGGTTCGATCCGTCCTCCCAGCCGCGGCGTTCATCGCATGATTTCCGTCGCTTCGCCGGGAGGATAGCGCATGTCGGCCACTCCCCCTTGCATCTTGCACCTCGACGCCGACGCTTTCTTCGCTTCCGTCGAACAGCGCGACGATCCGCGGTTGCGCGGCCGACCGATCGCCGTCGGGACCGGCGTCGTCGCCAGCTGCAGCTATGAGTCTCGCCGTTGGGGCGTCCGCACGGGGATGCGTCTGTCCGACGCTCGCCGATTGTGCCGCGACTTGCTGGTGCTGCCGGGCGATTATCGCCGGTATGAACAGGCCGCCCGCCGAATGCTGGCCGTCTGCCTGGAACGGACGCCGTGCGTCGAAGTCGCCGCGTTGGACGATCTCTATTTGGACATTACCGGAGCCCGAAGCGCCAGCAAGGGGAACGTGGAGGCGCTCGTCGGCGGCCTGCGCGGTCAGGTCATGGAGGAAGTCGGTCTGAAAACGTCGATCGGCGCCGGCGCGAGCAAACTGGTCGCGGCCGTCGCCACGGAGGACGCGAAGGCTCGGCGGGCGCGGACGCAGGCGGCGTGGTCGCCGCTGGTGACGGCCCCGCCAGGCGGCGAGGCGGCGTACCTGGCGCCGTGGCCGGCCGAGGTGCTGCCGGGCGTCGGGCCGAAGGTGCGGCAGCAGCTGGAACGGCTGAACGTGCATCGCGTCGGCGAAATTGCGGCGACGCCGCTGCCGGTGCTGTGCGGCCTGTTCGGCGAGCGCGGCCGGGTGCTGCGCGATCGGGCGCGGGGGATCGACCCACGGCCGGTGCTGCCGTACCGTCCGCCGCAGTCGGTCAGCCGCTGCACCAGCTTCGACCCGCCGACGGCCGAGTGCGATTTCCTGCTGGGAATGCTCGATCACCTGCTGGAGCGGGCGGCGTCGTGGCTGCGCTTCGGTGGATTGGCGGCGCGGGGGCTGACGCTGACGCTGCGTTACGGAGATTACCGATCCGACCAGGCGCGGGAGACGTTTCGGCCGGCGACGGACGACGAAGGGCGGTTCAAGGCGGCGGCGCGGGATCGCTTTTCCCGGTTTTATCTGCGGCGGCTGCCGTTGCGTCTTTTGGGGGTGGAATTGTCGCCGTTGCAGTCGGCGGAACGGCCGGCCGAGCTGTTCCCCGACCCGACCGCCGAGCGCGACCGCCGGCTGGCCGCGTGCAAAGACGCGGTGCGGCGGCGCTTCGGCTTCATGGCGCTTTTAAGCGGCTCGGCCCTGGTGCTGAACGGCCGGCTGGAGCGAGACCGCGACAACTTCCGGCTGCGGACGCCGTGTTTGACGCGCTGAGACGGCGACCGCGCCGGCTGTCATTTCGCCTGTGCTTTCAGCGCCTCCGCCAACCGCGGGTTGGACAGCAGCTCCGCCAGGGCGTGCTCCGCCCGGTTTTTCAGCACTTCGTCCGGCCCCGCGCCGCCCGCGATGTCGTTGGCTATCTTTTCCAGATCCGCTTTCTTGGCGCTGAAATCCTTCTCGCTCATCGCATGCGTCCGGCTCAGCAACGCGACCACGCGGTCGCTGACCTTCTCCGCTTTGTCCGCGTCGGCGCCGGCCAGCGCCTGCGACACTTCCTCGGCGATCTCCTCGCGCTTCTCCTTCCACTCGTCACGCTTCAGGCCCCGCACTTCCGGCAGAGCCTTCACCAGCAATTCCTTCGGATCGGGCGCCTCTTCCAGGTCCTGCCGATCCACGAACGTCGTTAGCTGCGACGCCTTCAGGCCGTGCAGCACCTCGCCCGCCTGCTTGCGGGCCGCATCGGTCAGCTTCACGTCGTCGTCCAGTTCCGGCGATTCCTTCTCCTCAATTGCATCCAGCGCGTCTTCCTTGGCGTCGATGGCGTCGTCGTCGGAGGCGGCCGCCAGGGCGTCGTGCAACTCGGAAAGCGCCTGATAGTAATCGTCGCTTACCTTGGACGTCTTGCGCTTGCGGGCCGGCTCCATCGTCTCCTTTGCGCGCTTTTCCAGGTCGGCCCGCTGTTCCGCCGTGAAGTCGAAGGCGTACAAGAGCCGCAGCGCGTCCACTTCCATGCTCAGCTTGTCGGGCGACGGCTTCGCGTCCGTTTCCTTATCGGGCGGCGCCTGCTTCGGCGTCGACTCCTTGGGCGCTGGCGTCTGTGCAGCGTAGGAGATCAAGCCATTCCAGAAACGGTCATAATAAGCCTCGCGGCAGGCCCGCAGACGCCACAGTTCGCCCGAGCCGAGATAAATGACGCGGCCTTTGCCGACCGTCTGCTCGGCGGCGAAGGGAACCTCGCCGCCGGTGCTCGTCTTCTCCATCGGGTCCCCGAAGGTCGCCCACACCGTCGCCCCGGCCTTGATCGAATCCACCGGGTAGGCGTCGTAGAAGCCGCGCTTCACTTCGGGATTCTTTTCGTCGCCGTGCGTCCCATAGAAGAAATCGTCCCAAGCCGCCAGCTTCCCCTTGGCCTGCGGGTCCAGGTTCAGGAAGGCCGGCGACTTGTCGGCGCTGGGGAAGCGCAGCGGGAACTGCGCATCGCTGGTGCGGTCAATGGAATCCAAGCGGACATCGTGGATTATCACGGGATAGAGGTCGAGAATCGCTTGCAGCTTGTCCGCGTTGGCCTTGCGCGACAGAGCGCCCGTGTTCACCGGTCCTGCGACCACAACCAAGCCGCCGCCTTTTTCGACCCACTGCTTGAGCAGCTTCGCCTGGTCTTCGCTGAGCCGGAGCCAGTCCGGATCGAAGGCCACAATGACGTCGTAGGAGGACAGGGCATAGGAGTTGACCGTGCCCTCCAACCTCTTGTCCTCCAGCAGGTCGGGGAACTTATCCAGCAACTTCGCGTCCTGGCGAACTCCTTCGTCCGGCTTATCGCGGCCGACCGGCGGCTGCAAGAAGGCGGACACATCAACGCCGCCCTTGGCTTGGTCGCGCACCAAGAGACCTTGAACGAATTGGTACTCATGCGTGGCGGCGTCGGCGAACAGCAGGACGCGCACCGGTTTGTCGGCGGCGGACGCGATCGGCCCCGCAGCGGCCAGCGCCAGGAGACAGATCACCATCGTCTTGAGTCGCGCCATGGCAGTACCTCCGCAACAAACCACGGAATACACGGAAAAAAGACACCTGGGATTCTCTTCTTTCCGTGTATTCCGTGTATTCCGTGGTTTCCCGCTTGGTCACAGCCGATCCAGCGAATCGATCCAGCGGATCACTTCCTTCAGCGTGTCCGCGTCCATGTACTGCTGACCCATGTCCTTGACTTCCCTGTAAATGGCCGGGTACTTGAAATCGGCCAGCTTCTTTTGCCCGTCTTTGATGAGGTCCTTGTTCGGGTCCTTGCCGCCGGCCACGATGTAAAAGCTCAGCGGCTGCGTCGCCGAG
>DATKHW010000024.1:0-6977 GCA_035546275.1 Gemmataceae bacterium | reverse complement strand
ACCGACACCAACAAGCCCGGCGAGAACGCCTGCAAGAAGATGGGCGGCTGCCACGTCCCGATCAAGGACTCGAAGATCTGGGCGACGGCCCGCAAGAGCTTTGAGGGCGACATGAAGACGGCCTTCCCCGACAAGAAGCTGCTGGATGCGCCGAAGGCGCCGTGACTTTCGGCCGGCGAGCCGGGGGTGTAAGCCCCCGGAGGATGGTTTCCGCGATCGCACCGTCCCTCCGGGAGCTTACGCTCCCGGCTCGCCTTTGGAGACAAACATGCACCCGCCGCGCCTCGGCTACGCCAACCTCGGTCTCGGGGTCGGCCTGCGCACCGTCCATTTCTCGCATATCCTGCGTCACCAGCCGCAGGTGGATTGGTTCGAGATCATTTCCGAGAACTTCATGGACTCCGGCGGCCGGCCGCGCTACGTCCTCGAACAGGTCGCCGAGCGCTACCCCGTCGTCATGCACGGCGTCTCGATGTCGATCGGCAGCGCCGATCCGCTCAACTTCGACTATCTGCAAAAGCTCAAGAATCTCGCCCAGGCCGTCAATGCCCGTTGGGTGTCCGACCATTTATGCTGGACCGGCGTGGCCGGGCTTAACGCCCACGATCTCCTGCCCGTGCCGCTCAATGAGGAAACGCTAGTTCATGTGCGGGAGCGCGTCCGCATTGTGCAAGATTTCCTCGAACGGCCGCTGGTGCTGGAAAACCCCAGCACGTATCTGACGTTCGCCGATTCGACGATGCCGGAGTGGGAGTTCCTGTCGCGGCTGGCGGAGGACGCCGACTGCGGTCTCTTGCTCGACGTGAACAACGTCTTCGTATCCAGCGTCAACCACGATTTCGACCCGGCCGAATACATCCGCAATGTACCGCATAAGCGCGTGGTTCAATTTCATCTGGCCGGCCACACCGATTGCGGCACGCACCGCATCGACACGCACGACGGCGAGGTCATCAACCCCGTGTGGGAGCTGTATCGGCTGGCCCACCGGCTGACCGGCGGCGCCTCGACGCTGCTGGAATGGGACGCGAAGATCCCCGAATTCCCGGTGGTCCACGCCGAGGCGCTGAAGGCGAAAAACTACATGAGCGAGCGCCTAGGACCGATTCCGTCGGCGCCCACGGCCGCCCCGATCGCGGCCGGCGGAGTATCCAACCCCGTGTCGTTCCTGGTGGCGTCGGCGGCCGATTCCTGCGCTATGGCCGCCCCCTGACCGGACCGGCGACCCGACGACCCATGAATCCAACCAACCCACCGCAATATGCCTTCGAGCGCATCCAGCGCTGGATGCAGGCGGCCGTCATGCACCCCGACGGCGTCGCGGCGGGGATGCGCACCGACGAGGCGCGGTCGGCCATCGACGCCGATCGGCCCGAACAGGTCGTCACGCGCTCCAAGGCGCTGACGGCGATGGAACGGCTGGCGATCTACGGCAATTCCTATTTCCTCCGCCTTTTGGAGTGCATGAGGGAGGAGTTCCCAGCCGTGGCCCACTGCCTCGGCGCCGAGACGTTTGACGCGTTTTCCAACGCCTATCTCCAAAAATATCCCTCGCGCAGCTACACGCTCTGCCAGCTCGGCGCTCGTTTTCCGGGCTTTCTCGTGGAGACGCGGCCGCCGCGCGAGGAGGGCGAGCCGGCAGTGAGCTGGCCGGAGTTCCTGGCCGACCTGGCCCTGTACGAGTGGACGTTCAGCGAGGTCTTCGACGGACCGGGCGTCGAGGGCCGGGACGTGCTGGACGAGGAGAAAGTCCGGGCCGTGCCGCCGGAGCGCTGGCCGGACGCGCGGTTGGTCCCCGTCCCCTGTCTGCGCCTGCTTCCGCTGCGCTTCCCGGTGCAGGAATATCACGCCCAGGTCCGGGAGGAGAAATCGCCCAGCGTGCCGGCGCCGGCGGAGACGCCGCTGGCCGTCGTGCGGCGGGACTATGTCGTCCACTATTCCACGTTGTCGCCGCTGGAATATCGGTTGCTGAGCAGCCTGGTCGCGGGGCGGCGCGTTGGGGAGGTGATCGAGGAAGTCGCACAGTCGCCGGGCGCGGACCTGGATCATCTGGCGGCGAACTTGCACGACTGGTTTCAGCGCTGGGGATCGCTGCGATTCTTCCAGGCGGTAGAATGGACGGACGGCGCGCTCGAATAGCTCGCTTTAGAGAGGGCGTCTTATGCGCATCCTTCTCATCGCGGATGTTCACGGCAACTGGCCCGCGTTGCAGGCGGCCGCCGCCGAACCGCACGACGTCTGCCTTTTCCTCGGCGATCTCGTGGATTATTTCCTGGACCCGGCCCCGTGCGTGACCTGGGTCCGCGAAAAGGCGAAGTACGGCGTCCGCGGCAACCACGACCACGGCGCCGCCCAAAACGTGACCGTCACGGGCCGGACCGGCTACAAGTACCTGACGGGCCTGACTCGGCCGCTGACGCGCGACCGTTTGCCGGAGCCCGACCTGCGCTACCTGTCGCGGCTGCCGCTGACGCGCATGGCGACGCTGGAAAACACGCGTTTCTTCCTGGTTCACGCCACGCCGCGCGATCCGCTGGATGAATTCGCTCCGCCGGACGCCGATTTCTGGTCGCGCCGGCTGGAGGACGTGGACGCCGACGTGATCTGCGTCGGCCACACGCATCAGCCTTACGTCCTAGAAGTCGGCGACAAGCTGGTCGTCAATCCCGGCAGCGTCGGCCTATCGCGCGACGGCGATCCCCGCGCCTCCTATGCAATTCTGGAAGATTACAAGGTCGAGCTGAAAAGGGTGGAATACGCCGTCGAGGAGGCGGCCGCCGTGATCCAGGCCAGCGCGCTGCCGGAGGCGGCCAAGGAGATGCTGGTGCATATCGCGCGTACCGGGGCGCCGGCCAACGGTAAGCCGGAGCAGGACGGACAAAACAGCAACGGCAAAGTGGAAGGTTGACCAGCCAGGGAGAGTCCCGCCGATGGTCAAATGCTTGTCGCCGGCCGTCCTGCTGCTGGGCGTCCTGGCCGGGTACGCCGCGCTGGGCGCGCCGGAGCCGCCACCGCTGCGCTTCGAGGTGACGATGGCCGACGGCCTCGTCGACAAGCCGCAGGACGGCCGGCTGCTCGTCCTGATCGGCCGCAAGGGCGACGAGGAGCCGCGCCATGCCATCGACCCCGAAGACGTGGACGGCCCCGCCGTTCTCGGCCGCGACGTGAAGGGCCTGGCGCCGGGCGCGACGGCCGTGGTCGATCAGGACGCCGATTTCTACCCCTATGAGCGCCTGTCGCAGCTGCCCAAGGGCGATTACGTCGTACAGGCGGTGCTGGACGTCAACCACTCGCTGAAGCTCATCGACGCTCCCGGCAATCTCCGCAGCGAGCCCCTGAAAGTGTCCATCGATCCCGACCGCGGCGGCGTGATCTCCATTGAACTGAAGCGCCGGGCGCCGGAGGAAAAGCCGCCGAAGGAGACGGACTACGTCCATTTTGTAGAGTTGCAGTCGGAATTGCTGAGCAAATTCAACGGCCGGCCGACTGTGCTGCGCGCCGGCGTCATCCTGCCGCGCGACTTCGACAAGGATCCCGACCGGCGCTACCCGCTGCGCGTGGAGATCGGCGGCTACGGCACGCGCTATACGGCGGTGCTGGGCATGATGGACCCGTCGTCGCGCTTCCGGCGGGCGTGGCTGGACGACGGCGCCCCGCGGATGGTGCTGCTCCACCTGGATGGCGCCGGCCCCTACGGCGATCCGTATCAGGTCAATTCCGACAACAACGGCCCCTACGGCGACGCGGTGACGCAGGAGCTGATCCCCTACGTCGAGAAGAAATTCCACTGCATCGGCGAGCCATACGCGCGGGTGCTGTCCGGCGCCTCGACGGGCGGCTGGGTTTCGCTGGCATTGCAGGTCTTTTATCCTGATTATTTCAACGGCGCCTGGGCGCACGCCCCCGATCCGGTGGATTTCCGCTGCTATGAACTCATCAACATCTACCGCGACGACAACGCCTACGTGAACCGCCACGGCTTCGAGCGCGGCGCCTCGCGCGACATCGACGGCGACGTGCGGACGACGGTGCGGCACGAGTGCCGTCTGGAAGCGGCGCTCGGCGTGGGCGGCCGATGGGAATTGTCGGGCAAGGACTGGTGCGCCTGGAACGCGGTGTTCGGCCCGCGCGGCGACGACGGCTTGCCCAAACCGCTGTGGGACGGCAAGACCGGCAGGATCGACCCGACGGTGGTGGACCATTGGAAGAAGTACGACCTGCGGCTGCGCTTGCAGCAAGACTGGGCGGCGCTGGGTCCGAAGCTGCGCGGCAAGCTGCACATCTGGGTCGGCGAGGCCGATGATTACTATCTCAATAACGCGGTGCATCTGCTGGACGCGTTCCTGGCGGAGGCGCACCCGGCGTTCGAGGGGAAGATCACGTATGGGATGTGCAAAAACCACTTCTGGCGCGGGTTGACGACGCGGCAGATGCTGGACGAAATGGCGGCGCAGGTGGAGAAGGGGCGGAAGGAGAAGGAAGGGGCGTCACGGCCCTGACGGCCGCTGGGCAGAACGGCGCCGCGCCCGATCTGCAGGCAACAGGAAGAATTCCTCCACTGGACAGCGGAGGCCCGGCAGCGCGGCGTCGTCGCACAGCTCGTCATGAATCGTGAGCCGCTTCGGGGCGAGGCCGGGGCGATGCACCGTAGTGGTTCGCTCCTGGGGGTCGATCACCCACACCATCACGACCCCGCCGTTCAGCAGGTCCACGACTTTCTCCGCTACATCCGGCGGCTGGTCGAAGGCGGAAATGACCTCCACGGCCAAGGATGGGATGGAATCGCTGAGCCGGTCGCTCAACTCCTCGTGGGACTTGTATTCCTCGAAGACGGACACGTCCGGGCAGCGAACCGTATCCGGATTTCGACGAAGCACGATGCCGGCGCCGACGCACGCATAGCCTTTGCGGCGTTTGCGGACGAATTCGCCCAGCACAGTTCCGGCAAGGGAACAAATGACGCCGTGACGCTGATCCGGCAGCGGCGTCGCCTGCGGCCGACCACGAACCAGCTCCACCATTTTGTCGTCGTTCTCGGGCAGGCAGGCCCAATCGTAAAATTGTTCCGCGGTGAGCTGATCCATGCTTTCGGCTCCTATCGCAACCGCTTCCGCGCCAGGGCGATCGCCCCGTGCACCACCACTTCCTCGCCGAGCGCCGCCGGCACGATGTCCGTCAGGCCGGCGAATGGCTTGAAGACATTATCTGCCACGACCTTCCGAAGCGGCGCGAACAAGAGTTCCTCGCCCATCAAAGACACGCCTCCTCCAATCACGATCCGTCGAGGGCAAAGCAACGCGATGACGTGACAGACGGCGTCGGCAAGGTATTGGAGGGCCTGCTTCAAAATAGATTCCGCAAAAGCATCCCCCTGGCGTGCCGCAACGGCCACGTCGTTTGCGGTCAGCGGACGTTTGGAATCGTATGCCCGCGCATACAAGACGGAGCGAATCGGTTGCTCCTTCATAATGCACTGCTTGGCAGTTTCGGCGATGCCCCAGCCGGAGGCAAGCTCCTCAAGTATCTTTGTTGGACTGCTGAAGGCGGATTGCGAATCTTTGAGAAAGTATGTTTGAAATTGGAGATGCCCAATCTCCGCCGCCCCGCGCCCCACGCCGCGGTAAATCTCGCCGTCGATAATGAACCCGCCGCCGATGCCGGAGCCGATGGTGATATAAAAGATCGGCGATAATCCTTTCCCCGCACCGTGCAGCGCCTCGGCCAAACCCGCCACGTCAGCGTCATTGCCCAGCGCCGCCGGCAGCCCCACCACGTCCGACACCCAATCGGCCAGCGGATAATCGTCCCACCCTTCGATCTGATGCGACTTAATGACGTGGTGCGTCCGATCGTCCACCGGACCGCCGAAACCAATGCCGACGCCCTTGATCTGGGATCGGTCGAGGTTTGCCTTAGCCAGCAATTCCGGTACGGCGGTCGTGATCTGCCGGCGAATGCCCTCCGGCCCGGCGGCAATGTCCACAGGGCCGCGCCACAGCCCGGCCAAGACGCCGTCGTCGGCGCCGACGCCGAGCTGCAATTTCGTGCCGCCGATTTCAATGCCGAGGTAGTGATTCATCGCCCGGACTCACGACGCCAACCGCCGGTGCAGGTCGTCCACCACCCAGTGGAACGCGGTCAGGTGGATCGATTCGACGATGCCCATGTCGTCCAGCGGCACGTGCAGCCCCTTCTGCGCCAGCGTCCGCAGCTTGCCTCCGCTGAAGCCGGTGCAGCCGAACGTCGTCAGCCCGCGGCGATTGGCCCATTCCACCGCCCGCAAGATGTTCGGACTGTTGCCGGAGCCGCTGATGGCGATGAGCAGATCGCCGGGCGAAGCGAGGTTCTTGAGCTGCTCCAGGAAGACGCGGTCGAACCCCTCGTCGTTGCCCCAGGCCAGGATGTAGGGCGTGTTGTCGGTCAGGCTGAGGATGCGGAATCGCCTCTTCGTCTCGTCGTCGAAGTCCTGGCGGCGCAGCGTGCCCTTGCCGACGTCCTCGCAGAAGTGGGAAGCATTGGAGCCGCTGCCGCCGTTGCCGATGAGGAAGATGGTGCACTGGCGCTGGTAACAGGAATACATGAGATCCGCCAAGGTCTTCACCTCGGCGGGGTCGATGCGGAGCAATTCGTCGGCGACGCGCTCCAGAAATGGGCGGACGTCTAACTGGGTTCCTAGCACGCGGGGTCCTCCGGATAGGTAGGACCGTACTTTAGCAGGTTGTTTTGGGGCCGGCCAGACGGGTTGCTTTTGGGCGGCACACAGCCCGTGCCTGCACGTTCGCACAGCCCGGGGAGAAAAGCGGTAGAGCTAATCGCTCAACATTTCCGCAGTGGAGTTCAGGTTCTCCCGCACTCTTGGTGACGACGCACCGACCCTCCACGCGGGCTCGTCGAGCTGAGCCTCTTACGCCGCCCGTAGGACCCTGGCCCGCAGCAGGGCGAACCCGGCCCGGCCGTACATCTGCCGCTTGATCGTC